>JBFGZM010000123.1:0-9307 GCA_041586815.1 Marinobacterium sp.
ATTGGTCGCTGGTTCGAGTCCAGCTCGGGGAGCCAACTACCACAGCAAGTGCAGTACCCGTCGGAGTGTAGCGCAGCTTGGTAGCGCATCTGGTTTGGGACCAGAGGGTCGTAGGTTCGAATCCTATCACTCCGACCATTTTTCCCATTTAAGTCACACACCTAAATCACACTCTGCTGTGATTTTTTTGCTTCTGCCCAACCAAAACACTCACCCTCGTACCGAAGCACCAGCTTCATGCCTGATTGCGCGCCTGATACAGATTTCAAAAGCAAGACGTGACGATCAGCCACCTTCTGCGTGCAGCTCACGCACAATGCGAACAAACAACTCCCGCGCCCGATTGCTTCTGCCATCACCACGCGTAATCGCCGCCACGCCCAGGTCGTAGTACTTGTATTCCGGCACCAGCGGCCATAGCTCGCCGCTATCGACATAATCCTGCACATAATTATCAGGAAGAAAACCGATGTAGACCCCCGACAGCAACATCGCCAGGCGCGCCTCGTAGAAGTAGGAGATCGCCGCCTTGTTCATATCCGCCAGCTGCTCGCCCACCGCAGGACTCGTCTGCACGCCGGCATGCACCACCTTGGCACGCAACACCTCCGCCAACACCTCCGCACTGCCCTCAATCCCGTACAGCGGGTGCCGACGACCGCAAAACAGATGACAGCGGTCACTGTACAAGGACACATAGTGCAACCCATTAAACTGACGATGGTATGGTATAAAGCCGACATCAGCTTCGTCATTGAGCACCATACGCTCGATATCCGTCAGCGCCTTCACATCCAGCAGCACCTTCACATCCGGCGCCTCCTGCGCAAATCGACGAATCGCCTCGGGAATACGCGCCCTGGATGACATGCACACCGCATCACTGGCAATAACCCTGAGCTCACCTGTCAACTCGACATGCAACGCATTGACACCACTGCGAAACGCCTCCAGCGATGAAAACAGCTCTTTCATCAAGCCATAGACCACCAGCCCCTCATCAGAGAGCGCAAACCCCCCGCGCCCTCGCCGACACAACTTCAGCCCCAGGCGCTGCTCCAGCTTGGCGATATGAATACTGATAGTGGAACGCCCAATACTCAGCTCGGTTTCCGCCGCAGCAAAACCACCGGCCTCAACAACGGACTTGAACACCTTGAGCAACCGAATTTCATACTCGGAAACCTGCCCCAATTTGACCGTCAGGTCCTTTTTCATCGCACCGACATCCCGGGTAAAGTTTGAACCATATCAACATGAACAAAGAAACAGCCGTATTTATCACGCATTATCCCCCGGATTACCATCGCTGGAAACGATAGCAGCCCGAGTCACCCCAGCCTGATCTTCTGTCGGACCGATACCATCCAGCGCTGCAATCGATGCTCGTCCCCAGACAGACTGGCACCACATCTCGCCAACGAGACATTATTTTTAGGATACCGACAATGAACAACGCATCACTGCAGCAACGCAAAGAGGCAGCTTTCGCCCGCGGCCAGGGCACCATGACACCGGCCTATATCGACAAAGCCCGCAACGCCGAACTCTGGGACGTGGAAGGCAAGCGTTATATTGACCTGGGCGCCGGCATCGCCGTGGTCAATACCGGCCACAACCACCCCAAGGTGCAGGCGGCAGTACAGGCACAACTCGAGCGTTTCAGCCACACCTGCGTGATGGTTACACCCTACGCATCCGCTGTGGAACTGGCAGAAAAACTCAACGAAGCCGCCCCCGGCAGCAGCCCGAAGAAAGCCATTTTCGTTACCACCGGCGCAGAAGCCGTAGAAAACTGCATCAAGATCGCCCGCGCCCATACCGGCCGTTCCGGCGTAATTGCCTTTAATGGCGGCTTCCACGGCCGCACGAACCTCGCCATGGGCCTGACCGGCAAGGTTGCACCCTACAAGGCAGGCTTTGGCCCGTTCCCGGGTGAGATTTATCATGCGCCCTACCCCAACGCTTATCATGGCGTGAGCGAGGCCGACTCACTGGCAGCGCTGAACATGCTGTTCACCTGTGATATCGAGCCGTCCCGCGTGGCCGCCATCATCATCGAACCCGTCCAGGGCGAAGGCGGCTTCTATGCAGCCCCCGCCAGCTTCATGCAGGCACTGCGCACACTATGCGACCAGCATGGCATTCTACTGATCGCCGATGAGATCCAGACCGGCTTTGCCCGTACCGGCAAGATGTTCGCCTGCGAACACTCGGGGATTGAGCCCGACCTGATCACCATGGCCAAAGGCATCGCCGGCGGCTTCCCCATTGCTGCGGTTGTCGGCAAGGCTGAAATCATGGACTCACCACAACCCGGCGGCCTTGGCGGCACCTATGGCGGATCCCCACTGGGGTGCGTCGCCGGGCTTGCCGTTCTGGAAGTGATTGCAGAGGAAAACCTGTGCCAGCGCGCCAGCGAAATCGGCGAACGCATTGTCGCAAGCCTGAATCAGCTACAGGCAAAACACCCACACAAGATCGGCAACGTCCGCAACAAGGGCGCCATGATCGCCATGGAACTGGTACACGATAGTGACGCAAACCGCCCCGATGCCGATCTGACCAGGGCACTGGTGGCACAGGCAGCCCAAAACGGCCTGATTCTTCTGTCCTGCGGCATGCGCGGCAACGTCATTCGGTTCCTGCCGGCACTGACTATCACCGATGCCCTGATTGACGAAGCCATGGCCCTGCTGGAAACAAGCCTGAACAGCCTCATCTAATCCAACCCCAAAGAGGGCGGCAAAAGCCGCCCTTCATGCAAGCACCACCGCAAGCCAACAGGCACCGCCTACCGACACCCCTCCACCAGACCCTCTTTCACCACCGACCAGATCACATCAGGCCGCATTATCCCGCGGACATTACGCATTCCCGCACCAACATCAGGCACAGCTGCAAACACCCGGAACACGAAAGCAGAGACAGCCCTGAAGCACCACCCACTCACTCAAATGCGGTCGATGAAATAGCTTCAGCACAATTTATGAACAAAAAAATACCCAAAATCCGCCAGCATGCCAGTTCAGACCATGGAATTTGGCAAGAAAACCTGAAAGTAGAATAGAATAATTCATCTTTTAGCTGAAAAAGCATCGTTTGCTGCTAACACCAACTATGGATAATCTGCACGCCTGAATTGATGCGTACCAAAACAGTGCGCGCCAGCAAATAAAGCACCACCAAGGTGCAATACAGACACAGGGATTAATATCATGCAGATTCAATACTACCCGTTCGATTTCTCTACCTCCGCAAACAAGAACCGTCGCGAATCCGAACAGGAATACTTCATGCGCATGGCTCGCGAACACGAAGCCGCCCGCGCACTCCAGAAGCGCGAAGAAAGCAAACAGAAAATCAAGGCTGCCTTTGCTGCTGCATTGAGCCTGTTCAAGTTCAAGCGCACTCAGAATCTAGAATCACTGCTCGGACAATAATCCGATGTCTGCGATCATGCAGCAATGCCCACCGTCGAAAGCACCGGGCTGCGCTGCATGACACTGCAAGCACTGCAGAGCAACCTGCCGGCTTGATGTGACGCAAGACCTCAACCCTGTCCATGCGCACCTTACCTCCTACTCAACACCCCTCCCCCGCAAGAAGCCCTCTGTCGCCGACCACGCCGCCAGACCAAGAACCTGACAGCATGGCCGCAACAACCCCGCTCGATTACGATTACCCCAAAAACGCCTCAGCATAAAAACGCCGCAGCACCCTGGACAGATTCCAGGAATCCCGCGCGCCAGCCATTTCCCGAATAGAGTGCATGGCAAACTGGGGTACACCGATATCCAGCGCCCGAACGCCGATTTCAGCCGCCGTAATGGGCCCAATAGTACTGCCACAGGCCATATCGGTACGGACCACAAAAGACTGTACCGGCACTTCTTCCTGCTCCGCCAGATTGCGGAAAAACGAACTGGTTTCACTGCTCGTGGCATAACGCTGATTCGCATTAACCTTGATCACAGGACCCGCGTTAAGCAGAGGCCCATGATTGCCATCATGGCGGTCGGCGAAGTTGGGATGCACGCCGTGGGCGTTATCGGCGGAAATCAGCATCGATCGCGCCAGCATGCGCTGGCGCGCTTCAGGTTCCGGTAACATGCGCTCCAGCACATGCGCCAGCATGGGCCCCTGCGCACCCGCGGCACTCATGCTCCCCACCTCTTCATGATCGTTACAGACCAGCAGGGCACCCTGCTCGGTACCACTGCGCAGCAACGCTTCCAGCCCGATAAAGCAACTCAGCAAATTATCGAGCCGCGCCGACAGAAGAAATTCGGATTCAAGCCCCAGCAGGGCCGGCGCCTGGGTATCATAGAGCGACAGGTCATAATCCAGCACCTCATCAATGTCACCAAGTCCCTGCACCTCCAGCTCAGCCTTCAGCAGCCCTCTGAAGTCCACCTTCTCCTCGGCCTGCCCCAGCACTACTGGCAAATAGGTCTGTGCATTGATCGTGCGCCCGTTATGCACTTCCCTGTCCAGATGAATGGCCAGACTTGGAATAACCGCGACCGGCCGGTCAAAATCCAGCAAGACCTGATCCAGAGCGCCGTCGCTGCGTCGGTAACTCACCCGACCGGCAATAGAAAGATCACGATCAAACCAGGGATTCAGCAGGGCGCCACCATAAACCTCCACACCCAGCTGCAGATAGCCCTGGCGGTGCAGCTCAGGCGCGGGCTTCACCTTCAGACAGGGCGAATCCGTATGCGCTCCCACCATGCGCAGCCCCGACTCTTCCAGCCTTGCCATTGCAGGCATCACCCAGGCAACGATCGAGGAGCCGTGGCGTGTGGTGAAGTAGCGCCCGCCAGGCTCCAGGCGCCAGACATCCCGCTCGCTCAACGCCACAAAGCCCTCCGCCTGAAGCCGCTCGACCATTTGCGCCACCGCATGGTAAGGCGTGCGTGAAGCAGCCAGAAAGTCCATCAGGTCCTGATTAAAGCTCTGCATATACCAACTCCTATTCCTGCGACAGGGTCAATTACTGACCCGGCTCAACTTCGAGCAGCTCAACCTTGAATACCAGTGCCGAATTCGGCGCGATGCTTGGCGTCGGGCTCGTCATGCCATAGGCAAGCTCAGACGGCAGATAAAGCATCCACTGCGCCCCTTCACGCATCAGCTGCAGCCCCTCAGCCCAGCCCGGAATCACCCGATTAAGCGGGAAACTAACAGGCTCCCCCCTTGAGTAGGAACTGTCGAAGACAGTGCCATCGATCAGCATTCCTTCATAATGTACCCGCACCGTGCTGCTGCCGGCAGGACTCTCGCCCGAACCTGCCACCAGTACCCGGTATTGCAATCCAGAGGGCAGCTTCACAACCCCCTTCTCCCGGGCGTTCTGCGCCAGAAATGCCTGACCGGCACGCTGATTGTCGTCATTCTGCGCCTTGTCGATCAACTGCTGGCGAAATGCAGCCTCTTCAGAGTCATTGCCACACCCCGCCAGCACTGTCCCGACAAGGGCCCACAACACCACGCCCATCACCCTTTTTCGCATCGAAATCTCACCCCGCTAACGCCGTAAACGCTTGATTTTACATTAGGACACACGATGACTACACTCTGTACCCTGTACTGGTTGAACTTGCCAGGCCTCTAGCCTGTCTGAAGATTCAACAACCTGGCCTACTGGGATGCACCGAACCAATATGCTCAATCGAATGCTCATTCTGCTTCCAACCCTGGCACTGTCATTTCTGCTTCAAAGCGTGGCCGCCAGCACCACAGCGCCCGAGGCACTGGCTCCCGAGCCGGTTCATCGGCAAACCATGCTCGACATTCTCGATTCGCTGTCGCGGGAACATTACAACAAGGTTACCATTGACGACAGTTTCTCCAGCCAGCTGCTTGACCAGTACCTGGAAGACCTCGATCCCAGCAAAAGCTATTTTTACGCCAGCGACATCGCCGAGTTCCAGCCCCTGAGCACAACCCTGGACGACAGTGCCCAGGCCGGCGAACTGACAGATGCGTACCGCATCTTCAACCGCTATCAGCAACGCATGCATGAACGACTCACATTCATGATTGCCGAGCTCGAAGATGGCCTGGACGACGTGCAGTTCGATTTGAACGAAACCCTCGACATCGACCGAACCGACGCCAGCTGGATCGAGACTCAGGCCGAGATGGACAAGCTGTGGGCCAAACGACTCAAAAATGCCGCTCTGAGTCTGAAGCTGGCAGACAAGAGCCTGGAAGACACCACCGAGACCCTGCTCAAGCGCTACCGCTACCAGCTGCACCGCGCGGAGCAGATGAAAAGCGAAGACGTTTTTCAAACCTACATCAATGCGCTGTCCAAGGGATACGACCCACACACCCAGTACTTCTCTCCGCGCAGCTCGGAAAACTTCCAGATCAACATGAGCCTGTCACTGGAAGGCATTGGAGCCGTCCTGCAGAGCGATGATGAATTCACCAAGATCGTGCGCCTCGTTCCCGCCGGCCCCGCCGACAAGACCGGTCAGCTTAAAGCCTCCGACACTATCCTCGCTGTCGCCCAGGGCGACGATGGCGAAATGGTCGATATTGTGGGCTGGCGCCTGGATGATGTCGTCAGCAAGATTCGCGGCCCGGCCGACACGGTCGTGCGCCTGCAGGTGAACCCCGCCGGCAGCAACGACCGCCAAAAGCGCAAGGAAGTGCGCATCGTGCGCAGCAAGGTCAAGCTGGAGGAACAGGCCGCCCAGAAACGCATCATGGAGCTCGACTACCAGGGCCAGAATTTCCGCCTGGGCGTGATAGAGATTCCCGCCTTCTATATCGACTTTGCTGCCCTGCAAAGCGGCGATCCCAACTACAAGAGCACCACGCGGGACGTCGAAAAGCTGATCAAGGAACTGACCGACGATGGTATCCAGGGCCTGGTGATTGACCTGCGCGACAACGGCGGCGGCTCGCTGCGCGAAGCCAACGAACTGGTCGGCCTCTTTATCAGCCGCGGCCCCACGGTACAGATTCGCGACCCCAATGGCCGCATTGATATTCTGGGCGACTACAACGCCGATGTTGCCTACAACGGCCCACTGGCCGTGCTGGTTAACCGCCTCAGCGCCTCGGCATCGGAAATCTTTGCCGGCGCCATTCAGGACTACCGCCGTGGCGCTGTCGTCGGCAGCCCAACCTTCGGCAAGGGCACGGTACAGTCACTGCACGCCTTGCGCCACGGCCAGCTCAAGATGACCCATGCCAAGTTCTACCGCATTTCTGGCGATAGCACCCAGCACAAGGGCGTCGTGCCGGACATCATGCTGCCAAGCCTATACAACGAGCTGGATATTGGAGAAAGCGCACTCGAAGGCGCCCTGCCCTGGGATCAGGTACGGGAAGTCCGTCACGGCAAGTTCATCGGCGTCGACAACTTCCTGGAAGAACTCAACCAGCGCCACCTGAAACGTGTAGAGACCGACCCGGACTTCATCTTCATGCGCGAGCAGGTCGAACACCTGACAGAAGTGGCCCAGGACAAAATCATCCCCCTTAACGAGGAAACCCTTCGCAAAGAGCGCGAAGAGGCCGAGCAGTGGCAGCTTGACGCCCAGAACCGCCGCCGCGCACTGAAGCAGCAGCCGCCGCTGACAGCACTGTCGGAACTCGAAGACGAACTGAAAAAGGATGAGCAGGGACGCCCCATCAGCTCCGAATCCACCGCCCAGCTGGAAGAAACCGGCCGCATTCTGCTCGATATGGTGGATCTGACATTCCGGTACACCGCAGCCAAGGAATAAGGCGCAGCCATGGTCAAACCGAGCCGCCAGATACTGCTTCTGTCCGGTGCGTCAGTACTGATTGCAGTACTGGCCGCCGGCGGCTATTTCAGCTACCGCAGCATCCAGTCGCAGCACAGCAGCACTCTGCAGGAACTTGTACAACTGGGCTACCCCGGCGCAGAGCCAGGCGATATCGACCCCAGCCAGGCACCGAGCAGCGAACAACTGAAGGCTCGCCTGCAGGGCACCACTCCGACACCGGTACAGCAGCTGATCTACCGCCTGACGCAGGAAAAAGAGACGCTGACACACGCCAATCAGACCCTGCAGGCGCAACTGGACGCAGCACGGGAGCAGATCGAGTCCCTGCAGGAATACCGCAAGCTCAACGAATATTTCGCGCCGAGAAACCTTGATCAGAAAATCGCCCAGGCCGAAGAGGACCTGAAGGCATATCTCAGCAAACTGCCCGAAGCCGACCGCTTCACAGATCTGCAGGTCGACATCATGACGATCGCATCCGCGCAGGAGTACCGGCGCTTTGCGCAACAGAACAGGCTAATGCTGGATCAGGCTGAACATGATCGCATCATTAACGACTATCTGCCGGGCTACGCCTTTTGTACCGGGGACGCGGTAGAACTGGCTGCAAACAACGCACTCGAGGAACGCATGCTGGCACAGTATCTCAGGACGAATGACACGTCCCTGCTCTCGACAGCGCTGCGCCAGGACCTGTTGACGGTCATGAAACCCTGTCAGCTGGCGCTGCGCCAATCACTCGACTCCCTGCTCTAGCCGGGATCTCAGCCTTTCTTGGCCAGACGCGCACGCGCCTCAGCACGCTTGGCCTCTTCACGCTCGCGCTTGGCTGCTTCCTTGGCTTCACGCTTGCGCGCCGCTTCGGCTTTTTGCTCTTCCTGAATACGGGCAAGATCTTCCTGACGCTGTTGCTCGCGCTCCTGCTTGAGGCGCGCTTTTTCGCGCAGTTCAGCGGCAAATTCTTCGGACTTGCGGGCGCGCTCACTGGCGAGTTCTTCGATGCGCTCTCGCTTGCTTTCGGTAATGCTGGCTTCTAGCTCTTGCAACTTTGCGATCTGAGCTTCTATATCGGTTTTTGTCATGTAATCCTGGTAGTCACTCTGCTTGGGGTTTAAAACTGGAACCGATTATAACGACAACAGGCCCCCGAACGCTATCTTAACGCGCACATTCGCTGTACAATACTGCTCCCTTATTGCGGTGAATGGGTCTCCCGTCAGCAACGGCGACCGCCGCCGCATTATGTTTAATCTGACCTATACAGCTGACGGTATAGAGAAGTTCGCGCTGCCCTTACACTCCAAACGGGCCGCCGACTTACCATAGGACCTATTCATGAGCGAAAGCTTTGCTGAACTATTTGAAGAATCCCTGCAAAACGTAGATATGACTCCGGGCACCCTTGTTATGGGTGAAGTTGTCGACATCGACAGCGACTGGGTTACCGTTAACGCAGGTCTCAAATCCGAAGCCGTTATCCCGCGCGTACAGTTCCTTAACGATAACAACGAACTTGAAATCAAGATCGGTGA
>JBFGZM010000124.1:0-9282 GCA_041586815.1 Marinobacterium sp.
CTCGATATCCTCGCGGCAGTTGTCCGGCAATACCGCCGGGAAGTATCCATGCGCCGCCCCGATAATGGTCAGGTATTACAGGGAGTACTCAGGCGATAAAGACAGTTAAAGGCGAAAACTGTGGTTGAAAATCATGCGCTGAGCTTCCGCCTCCGATACGTCCATCGGATAGAAGTGCACCCGAGCGCCAGGCCCGCGCTGAGACAGCTGAGCCGCCCCCAGGGCGCTGATACAACCGATCTTGGGGTAACCGCCGATCGTCTGGCGGTCCCTGAGCAGCACAATGGGCTGGCCGTCGCTGGGAATCTGTATGGCACCAAAGGCAATGCCTTCGGAAATGATCCCCGTGCGCCTGGGCGTGATCGCATCACCGCTGAGACGATAGCCCATGCGATCGATGTTCTGGCTCACCCGGTACTCGCCGGAAAAGAATTTGGTGCGCTGCACGGAATCGAACTCGTCATGCTGATAACCTGGCATGACACCCAGTGCCAGCGGCTGATCGTAATCGGGGATTGCCCAGTCGGGCACCCGGGCATCCAGGGTCGAGCGCCGGGACTCAAAGCCCAGGCGATCCCCGACCTTAAGCCGGGCGCCCGTGCCATCGCTACCCCCAAGCCCTTCCCGACAGACAGTGGCACAGCTGCCCAGACGCGCTTCGGCCTCAAAGCCCCCCAGTACTGTCAGGTAAGCGCGCAGCCCGGTTACCGGTGTAGCAAACAGGATCTCATCACCCTTGCGCACCTGCCGGGTTCGCCAGGGTGGCAGCGGTTCGCCATTGAGCCGCGCGCCCAGATCTGCCCCGGTCAGGGCAATGGTAGTATCCGCCAGACAGCGCAACTGCAGCAGGCCATAAGTAATTTCGAGCTGCGCCGAGCCCGGCGCGTTACCCAGCAGATGATTGGCCCAGACAAAGGCATGCTCATCCATGGGACCTCCGGTCGTTACGCCCAGGTGCTGGTAGCCATAACGCCCATCGTCCTGCAACAGGGCGAGGACACCGGGATTGACTATTTCAAAGCTCATCCTGCGACTCCCATACCGTCGTTTCCCCTGGATACCGATCCCCCTGGTGCCCACCGTCCTGCAACTGACTCAGGCTGCACGAGCTGATAACCTCAAAGCTCATCGAAGGTTCCCCCCAGACTCAGGTAGTCCTGTTTGGAGACAGACTCGAACCGCACCCGGTCCCCCACTTCCATCAGCGCCAGCGAGGGGCTGTTCCAGTCAATCATCTGCAGCGGCGTGCGCCCCACAATCTGCCACCCTCCCGGCGTTGCGCTGGGATAGATGGCAGTCTGAGTGTCGGCAATGCCAAGACTGCCCCGGGGCACTTTCAGCCGTGGCGTGGGCTTGCGCGGCATGCACAGGCGGCTGTCGGTGTTACCCAGGTATGCAAAGCCCGGACTAAAGCCGATCGCATAGACACGGTAGCTCTGCTGGCTGTGCAGTGCGATGACCTCCTCAATGCTCAACCCCGCATGCTCACAGATCGAGGCCATGTCCAGCGCCACTTCGGGACCATAGTAGACCGGCAGCACCACTTCGCGGGCCACCAGGGCTGCGCTCTCGGCGCCATCCAGTCCCTGTATCAGCACACGCAGCCTGGAGAGCATCCCGAGCCTGTCGATCCGGCGCAGATCAAAGCTCAGCAGAATGCTGGTATAGGACGGTACCAGGTCAATCACGACGTCATCCAGCTGCTGGCGCACCGCATCGAGCAGCCGCCGGACCCGTTGCGCCGCCTCTTCACCGATCTCATCCCCCAGATTCAGCAGCAGGGTATTTTCGTTTACGCTTTCAACCTTCATTGGCTTGCGTCCAGCCACGCAGTCGCCTGACGACCTGCAGCGCCAGCGGATTGTCGCCATGAATACAAAGCGTATCGGCCTGGATCGGCACCCGAACCCCGCTCAGGGAGGTGACACACCCTTCATTGATCATCTGCAGCACCTGGCGCTCGATCGCCTCGCAGTCGGCGTGCACAGCGCCTGGCAGTGAGCGGGACACAAGGCGCCCCTGGTCGTCGTAGGCCCGGTCGGAAAAAGCCTCGAACCAGAGCGTCAGTCCCAGAGCGCTGGCACGCTGGCGCAGGCGTTCGGCATCGGGGGTGGCCATGACCACCAGCGGACAATGCGGGGCATAGTCCACTACGGCCTGCATCACGACATCCAGGGTAGCGTCATCCACCGCCATGCGGTTGTAGAGCGCACCGTGGGGTTTGACATACTGAATGGCCGTGCCGTTAACGCGGCAGATGCCGTCCAGTGCCGCCATCTGGTAGACCAGCAGGCTGTGCAGCTCATCCGCCGAGCACTGCAGGTCACGCCGGCCAAATCCCAGCAGGTCAGGGTAGCCCGGATGGGCGCCGATGCTTACGCCACTGGCCTGGGCCAGCTTGACGGTTTTATCCATGGTAATCGGGTCAGAAGCGTGAAAACCGCAGGCGATATTGGCCATGTCGACAAAGGGCATAACCTCTGCGTCCATGCCTTTGACCCAGCTGCCAAAACTTTCACCCATGTCACAATTGAGTTTCATCGACTTTCTCCAGGCAAGACGTCGCCGTTACCCCGCAACAGTACGCGGGGCAAGGCAAAATGAGAAAACTGTTGCAAGACTATGCTAGCGCTGCGACATGGTGGTCGGCAGGTAGGTCACGATCTCGGGAAACCAGCTGATCAGTATGATGGCAAACAGTATCAGCAGGAAGAACGGCAACGCCGCCCGGGCCACATACAGAATGTCCTTGCCCGTCAGGGACTGAATCACGAAGAGGTTGAAACCCACCGGCGGCGTGATCTGGGACATTTCCACCACCAGCACGATATAGATGCCAAACCAGAGCAGATCAATATTGGCCTGCTGCACCATGGGCAATACTACCGCCACCGTCAGCACCACCACCGAAATGCCATCAAGAAAGCAGCCGAGTACGACGAACAGCACCGTCAGGGACACCAGCAGTACGACCGGCGACAACCCCATCTCGCCAATCCACTGCGCCAGGGCACTGGGAATGCCCAGGAAACCCATCGCCAGGGTAAGAAAGTGAGCACCTACCAGAATCAGTCCGATCATGCAGGAGCTCTTTACCGCGCCCAGCAGGCTGCTGAGAAAACTCTCGCGATCCAGGCTGCCGGTCACCAGCGCCAGAAACAGGGCCCCGAACACGCCCAGCGCCGCCGCCTCCGTGGGCGTGGTCAGACCGCCATAGATGGAGCCAAGCACAAAACCGATCAGACCAATAATCGGCAGCAACTGCTTCAGCGCCTTAAGCTTGACGATCAGGGGCACGCGGTCGGCCTTGCTGCAGGGCAGCTCCCCCTTGTTCAGCAGAGCCCACACCATCGTATAGCCCATGAACAGGACCATCAGCAACAGGCCCGGCAGGGCGCCGGCGATAAACAGCCGACCAATCGACACTTCCGCGGCCACGCCGTAAACAATCAGAATAATGGAGGGTGGAATCAGCAAACCCAGGGTACCGGAGCCGGCCAGGGTTCCGACCGCCATACGCTCGCTGTAGCCCTGCGCCTTGAGTTCCGGCAACGTCATGCGGCCAATGGTGGCGGCCGTCGCGGCAGACGAGCCTGACACGGCCGCAAAGATGCCACAGCTGAGCACATTTACGTGCAGCAACTTGCCCGGCAAGCCGCCGAGCCAGGGCGACAGCCCCTTGAACAGGTCTTCCGACAGACGGGTGCGAAACAGCACTTCCCCCATCCAGATAAACAGTGGCAATGCAGTCAGGGACCAGGAGGTACTCGCCCCCCAGCTTGACGTCGTGAACAGCAGCCCGATCTGCTCATTGCCGGATAGCGCCAGGCCCAAAACCGCCACGCCCGTCAACGCCAGGGCCACCCAGATGCCCATGGCCAGCATCAGCAGCATGCTGACGGCCAGAACAATCGATAACAGCGCTATATCCATCAGACTTCCTCCAGGTTGAGCTCATTTTCATGGGTCTGATAGGCCGGCACACGTCCTTTTACGACACAGACCAGGCTGTCCAGAATGGCCAGATTGAACGCCAGCATCCCCAGTGCCACAGGCAGCTGAGGGATCCACAACGGGACCGGAATATAGCCGTAGGAAAGTTCTTCAAAAATATAGGACTCCCACACCATGTAGATGCAGTACCAGGTCATGTAACCGACCAGCAGGAAGGCGAACAGCAGTACCAGCAATTCCTGCAGGTAGCGCACACGCGACGAGCAGCGCTGTATCAGTAGCGTGACTCTTATATGCCCGCCTTCGTGAAAGGTATAGGCCAGTCCGAAAAAAGTCGCAGCGGCCAGGGCGTAACCGGAAAAGTCTTCCGCGGAAGGCACGATGAACCCGAACAGCCGACCGACAATCTGGGCCAGGATAATCAGCATGATGGCGACCAGACAAAAGCCCGCCAGGTAGCCCGATGTCAGATAAAATTTTTCTCGAAGTGAGTGCATGACAAGCGCCTCGCAAGGCGGGCCCCGCAACTGCCCGGGGCCCGTGAAGGAAAGATTACTGGCGGTAGCTGGAAAGAATGGCCCCCACTTCAGACGGTGCCTCGGCTTTCCATTCCTCGATCATGATGTCGCCGATCTTTTGCAGTTCAGTCATCAGTTCAGCCGAAGGCTCGGTAACCGTAATGCCATTCTTTGCCAGGGCCTCGGTATCCTCAGCGGCCGTCACACGCACGCGCTTCCAGCCTTCGCTTTCAGCATGGGCCGCGGCATCCAGAATCACCTGCTGGGTTTTCTCATCCAGCCGCTTGAACGCCCGCTTGTTGACTACCACCACGTTTTTCGGAATCCAGGCGCGTACATCGGTGAAGTGTTCCAGGTAATCCCATGCCTGACCATTCACCCCGGTAGTGGGCGAGGTAATCATGGCGTCGATAATACCCGTGCTGAAGGCCTGCGGGATCTCGGGTACCTGCACCGTGGTGGGCGTGGTGCTCATCAGGTCGGCCAGTCTGGACGTGGACGGACTGTAGGCCCGCATTTTCAGGCCACTCAGATCTTCCAGCCGATTTACCGGCGCCTTGGTGTAAAGGCTTTGGGCCGGCCAGGCGACGGTGTAAAGCAGCATCATGCCGTCCTTGTCCAGCTGTTTTTCGACCTCTGGCCGGGCTGCATTCCAGAGTTTCTCGGCATCCTCAAAGGTGGTGGCCAGAAACGGAATATTGTCGTGCTTGAACACCGGATGGGTATTGCCCATGATGCCGATGAATATCTCGCCCAGCTGCACCTGGCCTGTCTTCACCGCCCGCGGTATTTCCGGGTGTTTTACCAAGGACGCGCCCGAATGCACGGTAATATCCAGCTCGCCGCCGGTATTGGTCTTGATTTCCTCGGCAAACTCACGCGCCAGCTGCGTCGGCATATTTGCATCAGCATAGGGCGTTGGCATGTGCCATTTGTCGGCCTGCACCGCCGTGGCCGCAAAGGTACCCAGCAGCAATATGGCGCTAGCTAATTTATTCATTGTGATGCTCCAGTTTCCGTTGTTATTGAAATTGACCTGTTCTCATGTCGAACCGGCTGGAAGTCGCTCTTCGCTTGCGAGTCGAGGCGATTTGTTTACCTAAGAATAGCCCTAACCTGATTTATTAAGATTCGGGCTTTTAGTCTGCAGTCAGAGAACAGCGAGTTCGGCGTTAAGCAGATCCGTGATCAGCATCTTGCCGGGGACATGGGTAATACAGATGGGAGGTTTGGCATTGCGTACCGCCACCTGGGGCGTGACACCGCAGGCCCAGAAGACGGGCAGCTCATCATCCTGCATATCTACCGCATCACCAAAATCCGGCGCGGCCAGATCTGAAATTCCGATCAGTGCAGGATCACCCAGGTGTACGGGCGCACCATGGGCCTTGGGTAGCCGGGTGGTAACCTGTATCGCGCGGATCGCATCGCTGGCCTTGAAGGGACGCATGGAGACCACCATGTCACCATGGAAACGCCCACCCGGCACCGTGGGAATAGTGCTGCGGTACATTGAGACATTCAGTGACATATCGATATTGCGCACCGACAAACCGGCTTGCTGCAGGGCCTCTTCAAACGAAAACGAGCAGCCCAGCACAAAGGTCACCATGTCGTCCTGCCAGAGCGAAGCAATATCCGACGTCGTTTCAACCAGCTCGCCGTTTCGAAACACATTGTACTGTGGCACATCATGCCGGATATCAATGTCCAGACCCAGGCCCGGCAATGCCGGCTGGCCCGGTTCAGACACGGCGATCAGCGGGCAGGAAACAGGGTTGTTCTGACAATAGGTGAGGAAATCACCGGCCCAGTCGGCGGGCAAAATAACCACATTGCCCTGCACCAGGCCCGACGCCAGGCCACTGGTTGTGCCGCTGTGCTCACCGGCGCGAATCGCCTGGCGCAGCGCACTGGACTCCTTGAGCAGGCGCGCTTTGAAATCGGAAGGGTCGCGTTGCAGGCTGGGCATGGCGGAAACCTCTGCTGATCTTGTTATTCAGTCGTTAGATACAGACTACCCCCCGGGGAAAATATGTCTAATTATCATTTTATTTCTATTATGATAAAAAAAATTGATCAATTACCTGGCCGTATAGTCTTTGGCGACGATAACGGCGAGTTCTGCTGCCAGCTCCGCCAGTGGATTGCAGGGCGTCACAGGATAGGACGCGGTAAAGGCCAGGGCACTGGGTGTCCAGGTAGCCCGCACCCGCCGCAGGCTGCCGGCTTCCAGCTCCGCGGCGACCATCACCTGCGGCAAGGTGGACACACCGACCGCATCCAGCGTCAGACGGTGACAGGCAGAGAGCGAACTGGATGAGAAAAACCGCACCGGCGGGCCATCCAGTTCACGGAATCTCTGACTGATCTCAGCAAAGGGTTTGGTGGTTCTGGCGTAGGTAATGATCGGCCACTTGACCAGTTCCTCCAGATACAAAAGCCTCTTCGGCAATTCCAGCTCCGGGCTGGCCACCCACAGCAGCGGAAATGTACAGAGTTCGCGATCCGCGATAGACAGGTCCGATACCGGCCCCATCAGAAACGCCAGATCCAGCGACCTGTCCAGCAAACCGGCACGCAGATTGCTGGTAACATCCACGGTCATTTCCACATCCAGATTAGGCATATCGGTATGTAAACGGCTGAAAAAGTCGGGCAACCAGGTATGCACGATGGTTTCCGATACGCCCAGGCGCAAAATCCCGGACAGGGACAATGGCAAATTGGCCTTTATACGTAGCTGCTCGGACATGAAAATGATCTTCTCGGCATAGGGCAGCAGCTCCTTGCCCTTGGCCGTCAGTGCGACGGGGCCTGGCCCCACTTCGCGCACAAACAGCTTGGCCCCCAGCTCCTCCTCCAGCGCCGCAATGCGCGACGAGATCGCCGGTTGCGTGGTGCACAGGCGCTCCGCCGCCTTCCTGAAGCTGCCAAGGGTCGCCACCCAGACAAAAGTTTCCAGACGTTTGAAGTTCATGGTGCCCCTTGGATATTCTGATTCGATTCACTTTTTGGGGTGGGGAGGGTAGCGCGCTCGGTAACAGCACCACGGTGACCAGTGGTGAGTCCGACGGTCACCTCGAGAAACGACATTGCGTTGAAACCGCTACTATATCAAGACTTGGCGGATATAAGGCTCGTGGCCCGAGGCCAATGGCAGATAAACGAAAGCCCCGCGACTGCAGGGCTTTTGGCATAAGCCCCGGGGGGCTATGGACCAGGACCAGGGGTTACGCAGGTCATCCGACCGGCCGCCCGCTGTAGCGCGTTACATGTTGGGGTAGTTCGGGCCACCGCCGCCTTCGGGCGTGACCCAGGTAATGTTCTGCGACGGGTCTTTTATATCGCAGGTTTTGCAGTGCACGCAGTTCTGGGCGTTGATCTGGAAGCGCGGGCCGCCGGCCTCCTCCACCACCTCATAGACGCCGGCCGGACAAAAGCGCTGCGCCGGTTCCGCCCAGGTGGGCAGGTTGGTGCCGATGGGAATGCCGGCATCGGCCAGCTGCAGGTGGCTCGGCTGGTCTTCTTCGTGGTTGGTGTTGGACAGGAACACCGACGAGAGCTTGTCGAAGCTCAGTTTGCCATCGGGCTTGGGATAGTCGATCTTCTGACTCTGGGCCGCAGGCTCAAGCTGGGCATAATCGGCACGGGTGTCATGCAGCGTGAACGGCAGCTTGCCGCCACACAGGTTCTGATCCACGAAGTTGAAGGCGCCGCCCATCAGGGTGCCGAACCTGTGCAGTGCCGGGCCAAAGTTGCGACTGCGATACAGCTCATCGTACAGCCAGGAGGCCCTGAAGGCATCGGTGAAGGCGCTGATGTCCTGGCCGGCGCTATCATTCTCGCCCAGGGCTTTGAACACCGTTTCGGCCGCCACCAGACCGGATTTCATCGCCGTGTGGGTGCCCTTGATCTTGGAGAAGTTCAGGGTGCCGGCGTCACAGCCGAGCAGCAGTGCGCCCGGCATGGTCATCTTGGGCAGCGAGTTAAAGCCGCCCTTGGTGATGGCCCTTGCACCATAGGACACGCGCTTGCCGCCTTCCAGATACTGGGCGAACAGCGGATGGTGCTTCATGCGCTGGAATTCATCGAACGGGCTCAGGTACGGATTGCTGTAGTTCAGATCAACGATCAGCCCCACCACCACCTGGTTGTTGTCGGCATGATACAGGAAGAAACCACCGGAGCTGCCCTCCTGCCCCTTGCCCGTTAGCGGCCAGCCGGAACCGTGCAGTACCAGGCCCGGCTGGTGCTTGGCGGGATCGATGTCCCACAGCTCCTTGATCCCCAGGCCGTAGTGCTGCGGATCGGCGTCCTTGTCCAGCGCGAACTTCTCGATCAGCTGCTTGCCCAGGTGGCCGCGGCAACCTTCGGTAAAGAGCGTCACCCTGGCGTGCAGTTCCATGCCAGGCATGTAGCTGTCTTTGGGCTGGCCATCCTGACCGATGCCCATGTCGCCAGTGGCGATGCCTTTCACCGCGCCGTCTTCGTGATACAGCACTTCGCTGGCGGCAAAGCCCGGGAAGATTTCCACGCCCAGGGCTTCGGCTTGCTCGGCCAGCCAGCGACACAGGTTACCCAGGCTGGCGACATAGTTGCCCTGGTTGTGCATGGTCTTGGGCACCAGAGCATTGGGAATGCGCCGGGCAGAGGTGGCATCGCTCAGCAGGTAAATCTGGTCTTCGGTCACCGCCGTGATCAGGGGTGCACCGCGCTCCTGCCAGTCGGGGAAGAGTTCCGCCAGGGCGCGGGGTTCGATCACGGCCCCGGACAGTATATGGGCACCGACTTCGGAGCCTTTTTCCAC
>JBFGZM010000125.1:0-9172 GCA_041586815.1 Marinobacterium sp.
ACCACCGGAAAGAACATCAGAAAGGCCAGCAGGCCCAGCCAGGTTTCCGAGCCGGTCAGGTCCCACATCATCCAGCCGAGGGTCATACGCTGAATCCAGACCCCCTGGGTCGAAAACAGGCTGCCGCACAGGTAGGTGAGGTAACTGCGCTCGCTGAGCATTGAGGGAGTCATTCATTCTCCTGAAACGACGAAAGCGCCCTGGGGCGCTTTCGAATGGTCAACGGCAAAAGACTTACTTTTTTACTGCTGCGACCACAGAGACTTCAACCAGCAGCTCGGGCCGTGCCATGCGTGCCTCGACGCAGGCGCGAGCCGGTGCATGCCCTTCAGGCACCCAGGCATCCCAGACTTCGTTCATGGCGGCGAAGTCCTTCATGTCGCGGATGTACAGAGTCGCCGACAGCAGAAGCTCCCGGTTGCTGCCTGCCTGGGCCAGCAGGGTGTCTACCTTTTCCAGCATGGTGCGGGTCTGCTCGCGGATATCCGCATTGGCATCGGCCGCCACCTGGCCGCAGAGGTAAACAGTGTCATTGTGAATCACGATCCGGCTCATGCGTTGGCCGGTTTCCATACGGGTAAGGCTCATCGGTCTATCCTGTTTTTGGGCTAATGTAGAGAACCCATTTTACGAATGCAGCTGCTGACAGCCAGGCAAAATCCTCTAAAAAATCACCCTGCGCAGGCAGATACGTTGAAATCAGCGCTATAGAAGCGCTGATCCTTCTGTCACAGACTCAACCGCGGAATCTCAAGCGCCGGGCAGCGATCCATCACCACATCCAGGCCTGCAGCCTGGGCACGCTCGGCGGCGGGCTCGTTCACCACACCCAGCTGCATCCAGATCGATTTAGCATGTACGGCGATGGCATCATCCACCACATCGCCGGCATCCACCGAATTGCGAAAAATATCCACCATGTCGATGGGCTCGTCGATTTCGGACAGCGATGCCCTGACCGGCTGCCCCAGGATGCTGGTGCCGGCTTCGACCGGGTTCACCGGGATAACGCGGTAACCCTTGGCCATCAAATACCCCATCACCTGATGACTGGCGCGGTGCGGCCGGGGGCTTGCTCCCACCAGAGCAATAGTCTTGCTGCTTTCAAGAATCTTGCGAATGATGTCGTCGTCGTTCAAACCTTTACTCCTTGCCGGCCTGACCACAGACCGGGCATGAGGGATCCTGCTTTAATTTCAAGGTGCGCCACTCCATACTGCGGGCATCCAGCAGCTGCAGTCGCCCGACCAGAGGCTGGCCAATTGCGGCCAGCACCTTTAATGCTTCCATCGCCTGCACCGAACCGATAATGCCCACCAGCGGTGCCAGCACGCCCGATTCGGAACAGGTCAGGTTTTCGTCTTCGCCTTCACGGTAGAGGCACTGGTAACAGGGCGCACCCGGCTGCCTTGAGTCAAATACCGCAACCTGACCTTCCATTCGAATAGCCGCCCCCGAAACCAGCGGACGTCGGTGCCGGACACAGGCCCGGTTGACGGCGAAGCGGGTACCAAAGTTGTCACAGCAGTCCAGCACCAGATCCACACCAGCCACCAGTTCATCCAGGCGCTGCTCCGACAGCCGCTCACACAGCGCTTCGATACGGATATCGGGATTAAGTGCCGTCAGTGTCTGACGGGCCGAATCGACCTTGGGCTGACCGATTCGGGGCGTACTGTGAACGATCTGGCGTTGCAGGTTGCTCAGATCAACCTCGTCGTCATCCACCAGCACGAGTTCGCCGACACCCGCTGCCGCCAGATACATGGCTACCGGGCTTCCCAGCCCTCCCAGGCCAATGATCAGGACCCGTGCGCCGAGCCAGGCTTCCTGACCCTCAATCTCGACCTCCGGCAACATGATCTGCCGGCTGTAACGCAACAACTGTTCGTCGGTCAGCACTTCATCACTCCTTGGCGTACCGCCCCCGGGTGACGCGATCGCGCCCGCCCAGGTCCGGCATTGTGGCAATCTCGCCGTAACCCAGTTCATCCAGCAGGCCCCGAACCGCTGCGCCCTGATCAAACCCGTGCTCAAACAGCAGCCAGCCGCCAGGCTCCAGCGCCGTCCGTGCCCCCGCGGCAATATGACGGATGTCCGCCAGCCCGGCGCCCTCTGCCACCAGCGCCGAGCGCGGCTCAAAGCGCACATCGCCCTGCCCCAGATGGGGGTCGGCGGGGTCGATATAGGGCGGGTTGCTGACAATCATCGCAAAGTGCCCCTGCAGCGGCTCGAACCAGCTGCCCTGCACAAAGTCGGCATTGGTCAGACCCAGGCGCGCAGCGTTGCGCTGCGCCAGTGCCACGGCGCCCGGGACAAGGTCACAGCCCAGTAGCGACCACTGCGGCCGCTCGCTCGCCAGCGCCAGTGCAATGGCGCCGGTGCCCGTTCCCAGATCCGCCACCCGGAAATCGCCATTGGGCAGCAATTCGAGCGCTTGTTCCACAAGGGTTTCCGTATCGGGCCGCGGAATCAGCGTATCCGCACTGACCTCCAGATCCAGTGTCCAGAAGCCGCGCCGGCCGGTAAGATGCGCCACCGGCTCCCCCGCCAGACGGCGCTGCAGCAGGGCATCGAAGTCCGCTGCCTGTTGCGCCGACAGCTCTCGCTCGGGGTGCATGAACAGGTGGGTACGTCCGCAATCGAGCAGATGGCACAGCAACAGCTCCAGATCCAGCCGCGGACTGTCGCTGTCCACCAGCTGCGAGGCGCACTGCAGCGCACGGGCAATGGTTAAACTCACCACAACTTGCTTATCAGCGTGTTCATCGGTACTCCCATGCGGCATTACGCATCCGGCCCTGTTCATCCCTACTCTTCAGAGAGTGCGCCAAGCTGCTCGGTCTGGTATTCCACCAGCAGCGGATCAATAACGGCATTCAGTTCACCGTTCATGATTTCGCCCAGCTTGTAGAGCGTGAGGTTGATGCGATGATCCGTTACCCGCCCCTGGGGGTAGTTGTAGGTACGAATGCGTTCGGAGCGATCACCGCTGCCCACCAGGCTCTTGCGGGTACTGGCCTGAGCCGCGGCATGACGTTCCTGCTCGGCCGACTGCAGCCGTGCCGCCAGCAGCGACATGGCCCGGGCGCGGTTCTTGTGCTGCGAGCGCTCATCCTGGCATTCCACCACCACACCGGTGGGAATATGGGTAATGCGGATAGCAGAGTCCGTCTTGTTGACATGCTGACCACCGGCTCCCGAGGCACGGAAAGTATCCACCCGCAGGTCGGCCTTGTTGATGGCAATCTCAGCCACTTCGTCCAGCTCCGGCATCACCGCCACCGTGCAGGCCGATGTATGGATGCGGCCCTGGGACTCCGTTTCCGGTACCCGTTGCACGCGATGCGCGCCGGATTCGAACTTGAGACGCGAATAAACGTCCTGCCCCACCACCCGGGTGATGATTTCCTTGAAGCCGCCGTGCTCGCCTTCACTGGCACTGATGATTTCAATGCGCAGCCCCTGTTGCTCGGCATAGCGCGTGTACATGCGAAACAGGTCACCGGCAAAGATGGCGGCCTCGTCACCGCCGGTGCCCGCGCGCACTTCAAGAAAGACATTGCGGCCGTCGTTCGGGTCCCGCGGCAACAGCAGGATCTGCAGCTGAGCCTCGAGTTCCTCGATGCGCGCACGGGTGCCACCGATCTCGTCGCGCGCCATTTCGCGCATCTCGGCATCGCTGTCATCGAGCATCAGCTCGGCTTCCGCCAGATCGTCCAGCGCCCCGAGGTAGGCATTGAAACTTTCCACCACGGGCTCAAGTTCGGCATATTCGCGCGACAGGTCGCGGAAGCGGTTCTGGTCGGCCATGGTACCCGGATCGCTCAGCAGGGCCGCCACTTCTTCGTGGCGATCGGCGAGCTTTTCCAGCTTGTTGCGTATAGAGATTTTCATGTTAGTCAGCGTCAACCGTAAGGACAGTTGATAGAGCTCCTGCACGAGCTGCATCAGTGTTAGGGCAACTGGGGAGCCGGTCTGGCCTGGAGCACCCGAATGCGTTCATGTTATTTGGCGTCAGCACTGTCGGACAGCTGATACAGTTCCTGCACCAGTTGCAGCATGTCTTCACGCCCATCCGCGCTTGCCTTGCGCAGCTGAATGGTGGGCGAATGCAGCATCTTGTTGGTCAGGCGGTTGGCGAGCAGCGCCAGCACCTGGTCGGCCGGCTTGCCGTTGCGCAACAGTTTCATGGCCTGCTCCAGCGCCTCGTCCCGCAGGGTCTCGGCCCGGGAACGCAGGGCCGTGAGTGTACCGACGGCATCCAGCTCGCGCAGCTGGCGCATAAAAGCCAGAGCCCCGCGAGCAATAATTTCTTCCGCTTCAAGCGCGGCGGTTTCGCGCGAACGCTGGTTTTCCTCGATCACGTCGCGCAGGTCATCGACGCTGTACAGATAGACATCATCCAGCTCCCCCACCTGGGGCTCAATATCCCGAGGCACGGCGATATCCACCATGAACACCGGCTTGTGCTTGCGCTTTTTCAGAGCGTCTTCCACCGCGCCCTTGCCGAGAATCGGCAGCTGGCTGGCGGTGGAGGAAATCACGATGTCGGCCTCGGCCAGCACGCGCGGGATATCGGCCAGCACGATGGCGCGCCCGCCGACAGAGTCCGCCAGTGCCTGGGCCCGCCCCAAAGTACGATTGGCCACGATCATGGAACGCACACCGGCCTGGCTCAGGTGACGCGCCACCAGCTCGATGGTTTCACCGGCACCAATGAGCAGCGCGCGGCTGCTGCCAAGATCCGAAAAGATGTGCTGTGCCAGGCTGACCGCCGCATAGGCCACCGATACCGGATTCTGGCCAATGGCGGTATCGGTACGTACCTGCTTGGCAACGGCAAAGGTCTGCTGGAACAGACGGCCGAGCTCTGCGCCTGCAAGCCCCTGGTCCTGCGACAGGGCATAGGCAGACTTGAGCTGGCCAAGAATCTGCGGCTCGCCCAGTACCAGGGAGTCGAGGCCGCTGGCCACCCGCATCATGTGCCGCGCTGCCGCCTCATCCCAGTGCGCATAGATGCACTGAGCCAGCATGGCGGGCGCCAGATGATGGTACTCGCCCAGCCACTGCAACAGGGCGTCCAGCCCACCGGTGTCGGTCGAGCAGTACAGCTCGGTACGATTGCAGGTCGACAGAATGGCAACCTCTCGCAGCCGGCCGGATGCGCGGGCATGCTCCAGGGCATCAACCAGCTGCTCCGGCGCGAATGCCACCTTTTCGCGCACCTCAAGCGGAGCGGTTTTGTGGTTGATACCTAACGCCAATAAAGCCATGGAGACGTTGCAGAACCTCAGCGGTAATATTCAGGCGCGTCATAATACACCTTCTTCGGGCCAAGAAGAAAATTCGGCCACCGGAACTTTCCTTTCGAACCACCGCCCAACGACGCATGACAATAACGCCAACCTTCCTCTATAGTGGGCCAACACCCCAAGGGACCCGATCTGACGCCCCATGAACAAAACCCTGCTCGGCATTGTGATAAGCACACTCGTTGCAGCGGGCTGCAGTTTTCAGCCTGCCAAAACCGAAACTGTGGCCCCCGTCACCCTGGAACCGGTGCAATACCTGCCGGGCGAATTCAACCGTGAATCGCTGCTGCAGCTGCTGCAGGCCGAAATGGCCGGCCAGCGACGTCAGTTCGATGTGGCACTGGAGATTTACCTGCAGCAGGCCAAGTTGACCCGTGACCCTGCCGTGGCAGAGCGTGCCACCCGCATCGCCCAGTATCTGCAGCGACCGGACGACATGCTTCAGGCCGCCCGGCTCTGGATCGAGGCTCAGCCTGACAACCCGGAGCCCTATCAGCTCGCCGCCGGTTTGCTGCTGCACGAGGGCGACTACACGGCAGCCCTGCCGCTGATGGAGCGCGCCCTGGCCGAAGACAGCCGCCAGGCGCTGGCCCTGCTCGTCGGCCAGGCCAGCAACATAAGCCCCCGGCAACTCGATGGCTATGTGGCCATGCTGGACCGTCAGCTGGAAAAGGCTCCGGGGGACAGCTACCTGCTGCTGACCCGCGGCCAGCTGCTCAAGCAGCTCGACCGCACCGAAGATGCCCTGGCGGACTTCGACCAGGTATTGCGACAGAATCCGGACGACCTCGATGCGCTGATGCTCAAGGCAGAACTGCTGCGCCTGAGTGATCGCCCCGGCGAAGCGTTGCAGCTGCTGCGTCCTTACCTGAAAAGCCAGAGCGACAATCGACAGATACGGGTACTGCAGGTACAGCTGCTGTTCCTCAACCAGCAGAATACACAGGCCAGTGATGCCGCCCGCCACCTGATCGAGGATTTCCCCGACGACAGCCAGCTGCACTATTACCTGGCGCTGCTGATGCTGGAAAATGATCAGCTGGGCCAAAGCCGCTCCGCACTGGAGCAGCTGCTGGAGCAGAACCCGGACAACAGCGAGCCCCACTTTTATCTGGGCTATATCGCCCAGACCGAGAAACGCAACGAGGAAGCGATTGAGCATTACAGTCGTGTCAGCGATGGCTCCAATCTGTTTCAGTCCTATGCCCGTACCCTCAACCTGCTGGATCAACCGGCGGACCGGCCCCGCATCGAACTGATTCTGGAGAATGCCCGCGCCCGTTACCCCGAGCTCGCACCGCGCCTCTACGGCTTGCAGGCCGAGTGGCTCAATCAGCACGCCACGCGCGACGATGCCCTGGCCATACTGGATCAGGGCCTGGCAGAACTCGGTAACGAGGTGACCCTGCTGTATAGCCGCGCCATGCTGATCGACCCGGACAATTTTCCGCAGATCGAGCAGGACCTGCGCAAGGTTCTCGAAATGGAACCGGACAACGCCAGCGCGCTGAACGCCCTGGGGTACACCCTGACCCTCTATACCGACCGCTACGACGAAGCCTACCGGCTGATCGAGCAGGCCCTGCAAGAGAAGCCGGACGATCCTGCAATACTGGATTCCATGGGCTGGGTGCTGTTCAACCTGCAGCGATTCCCGGAAGCCATCGATTACCTGCAACGGGCCTACGACAGCTTCCCGGACCCGGAAGTCACCGGTCACCTGATACGTGCCTACTGGGCTAACGGGCACCAGAACCGGGCCCGTGAACTGCTGGAGCAACACCTGGGCGAAGACCCGCAAAACGAACACCTGCGCGAAGCAGCCAGGGCACTCGGAGTCAACTGATGCGCGCATTACTGCTGACCCTGCTGCTGACCGCCCTGGCCGGCTGCAGCACCTTCCGGTCCGAGCCGCCCGTTCCACTGGGCGGCAGCTGGGATGAGTACCAGCAGCAGGCTCTGGCACTGCAAAACTGGACGCTGGACAGCAAGGTGGGGATCCGCACAGCGGATGACAGCCAGAGCGCCCGCATGCAGTGGCAGCAACAGCCGCCAGACTACCGCATCATCATCAGCGGCCCACTGGGCCAGGGTGGCGCCCTGATCGAGGGCAACGATCAGGGCGTCAGCATCGACATCGCCGGCGAAGGCCGCTACGCCTCCGACAGCCCGCAAGACTTGCTGCAGTCTTTGCTGGGCTGGAGTTTTCCGGTCGAACAGGTCCAGTACTGGGTCCGTGGTCTGCCGGCGCCCGGCCTGCCCTATTCACCGACATTTAGCGAAAATCGTCTGCAAATGCTTGAACAGGGCGGATGGTTGATCCATTATTCCGCCTACTCAAAGGACCTGGGTCAGGTGCTGCCACAGCGCCTGGTCTTAAAACGCGCAGATCTGACCATCACGGTGATTATCAAGGAGTGGACCGCGTCCTGAGCAGGTAACGACAGTTTTTTGCTGTTCGTTCCTCTTTGACTGCACTTCAGGCTTGACCTATCGAGCCGGTTTTAGCAGAATATGCGCCTTCTTTCGGGAGGCCAACTCCAAAGGAGAGATACTGGGGTATCGCCAAGCGGTAAGGCACTGGATTCTGATTCCAGCATGCGGAGGTTCGAATCCTCCTACCCCAGCCATTTACTCATGAAATACTCCCTGTCAGCTTCGAATTCCAACTCCGAACCAACCGAGAAGGTGCTCGCCGTGTCTAGAATGATGGTCTTCACCGGCAATGCCAATCCGGAACTCGCCCAGAAAGTGGTCGAGCGCCTTGATATTCCGATGGGCAAAGCAGTCGTCGGCCGTTTTAGCGACGGTGAAGTGAACGTAGAGATCCAGGAAAATGTCCGCGGCAAGGATGTCTTCATCATCCAGTCCACCTGCGCACCGACCAACGACAACCTGATGGAACTCATCGTGCTGGCCGACGCGCTGCGTCGTGCATCCGCCAGCCGTGTAACCGCCGTAGTCCCCTACTTCGGCTACGCCCGCCAGGATCGTCGCCCCCGCTCTGCCCGTGTGGCAATCAGCGCCCGGGTCGTGGCGGACATGATCTCCGCAGTGGGTATCGACCGTGTTCTGACCGTTGACCTGCATGCCGACCAGATCCAGGGCTTCTTCGACAGCCCTGTGGATAACGTCTACGGCTCACCGGTCCTGCTGGATGACATCGTTGACCAGCAGTACGACAACATCATGGTCGTATCGCCGGACGTCGGCGGCGTGGTGCGTGCCCGCGCCATCGCCAAGCAGCTGGACTGCGACCTGGCCATCATCGACAAGCGCCGCGAACGCGCCAACGAGTCCCAGGTGATGAACATCATCGGCGACGTCGAAGGCCGTACCTGCATCCTGGTCGATGACATGTGCGATACCGCCGGCACCCTGTGCAAGGCCGCCAAGGCACTGAAAGACAACGGTGCTGCCAAGGTTTATGCCTACGCAACGCACCCGGTACTGTCCGGCCCTGCCGTGCAGAACCTGAACAACAGCGAGCTCGACGAACTGGTGGTAACTGATACCATCCCGCTGTCCGACGCTGCGCGCGACTGCCCGAAGGTGCGCCAGCTCACCCTGGCTCCAATGCTGGCAGAAGCGGTACGCCGCGTTTGCAATGAAGAATCCATCAGCGCAATGTTCCGCTAAGCGGAGCCTGCCTGAACCGCACCGGCGCTACAGGCGTCGGTGTTAATGCCCACAAGGGCAACAGCGATGCTGCAGAACCTTGGTCGCGAGGTCTGCAGCTTTTATTTATTGAAGGATAATCACATGACTAACTTTGTAATCGAAGCAGTATCCCGTGCGGATCAGGGCAAAGGTGCGAGCCGCCGCCTTCGCACTCAGGGACTCGTGCCCGGCATCCT
>JBFGZM010000126.1:0-9170 GCA_041586815.1 Marinobacterium sp.
GGGCACAAGTGCGTGGGCTTGCCGGTGTTTATGGCCCTAGCACCGGCCTTCGTCCACTGATGCAGCATCCCTGCTTCATGTATTGACCCGCTGAACAACAAACGCCGGCACGGGGCCGGCGTAGCTGTATGCGAGAGTGCGAACTGTCAGCCCTGCTCAGCGAGCAGGCCAGGACCTGTCATTCACGAAAGCGCGAACAAACCGACCAGTTGTTCATCAACAGATAGTAGGTCACACCGGCCGGTATCAGGCTGGCATACCAGGAGACCGAGGAAAACCAGAGCGCGACCACAGCGCCCACCAGGGATGCCACGATGGCGGCGTAGTTCACCCCGCGGTAGGGACCCTTCTCGTCATACAGTTTGGTGATATCCAGGGTGCGACGGCGCAGGATAAAGTAATCCACCACCATCACAGCGAAGATCGGCCCCAGAAAGGCAGAGTAGGTCTGCACGAAGGCCTGCAGGCCGGCGGAGGACTCTTCTTTTACCAGCTCCCACGGGAAAGTACCAAATGCCGCCAGCCCCACCAGAATGGTTGCCGTACGGAATTTCAGCTTGAACACATCCATCAGGATGTAGGTCGGCGGTACCACGTTATTCAGTACGTTGGTGGTCACCTGGGCAAAGGCAATAAATAGCAAGGTGGTGATCAGCAGCGCCTGATTGTCCACTGCACTGGCGAATACCTGAATCGGGTCGGATACGCCGGTTGCTCCGGACACCATCAGGCCTATCAACCCCATGAAGAGGGTGCAGGGCAGAATGGACATGGCATAGAGCGTGGTCAGCAGCCCCGGACCGCTGCCTTTCTTGAGTTCGCGGGAGTAATCACTCACGTTCAGCATCATGGTGCTGTAGATGCCCAGGAACAGCATGGTGGCGCCCCAGAACGGCATGCCCCAGGTACCCTCGATATTCACCAGGTTAGTCGTGATTTCATCACCGTAGCGATCAATCACGCTGTAGAACATGTACACCAGCGACGCCAGGATAAAGACGCTGCCGAAGTTCTCCAGCCACTTGATACCCTGGAAGCCAAGCATCGACAGGGCGATCTGCAGCAACTGGAACACCACGAAGAAAAACACCAGGTTATCGAACCCGAACAGGCTGGCCGAGACTGCATTGATGGCACCCGCTCCGATCCAGCTCTGAAATCCGTACCAGACGATGGCGGGCACAGCCCGCACCAGGCCCGGAAAGCGGGTACCGGCGAAGCCAAAGGCGCTGCGCGCCTGCACCATAAAGGGAATACCGTACTTGTAGCCGGCGGCGCCGTTAAATGCCAGGGCGATACCAATCACGAAACAGCCGATGGCGATGGCCGCGCAGGCCTGCAGCAGGTTGAGCGTACCAACGATACTCGACCCCATCGCAAAGGTACCGATGGAGACGCAGCCGCCGAACCAGGCCAGCAGGTAGGACAGACGCCCCATGATGCGTGTTTCCTGGGGCGCCAATGATTCCTCGCCCGCAGCCTTGGTCTGAATGGGTTTATCCGCGACGGCGGCTCCCGTTAATGTTTGCTGATTTTGCATGATGCTTCCTCATACAACGGACCTTGAGCCCGTATTGTTATTATATTGCTGCCCGACAGCCTCGCCGAGCTCGACTCCGGTTAACGCTCAACGCCTGATTAGGGCGATGCCTGAGCCCTGCCTGAGCCCGGGCTCAGCGCCCCATGTCCGTCAAGTACTCGAACTGGCCGCTAAAAGCCTTGGGACGCGGAAAGGCCAGGTCGCCGTGTTTGCTGGTGCCCAGCCCCAGGCTGACCAGGGATTCCGCCAGTTTCATCGCCGCGGTAACACCCTCGACGATCGGCAGACCCACTTCCTGGCTGATCTGCTCACGCAGGTCCGCCATGCCACCGCAGCCCAGCACGATGGCACCTATGTTGTCTTCTGCCTTGGCGCGCAGGCATTCCTCGATGATCCGGTCCAGGGCAGCGTTGCCACCGTCCTCCAGATCCAGCACCGGAATCTCCGCCGCCCGCACCCGCCGGCAGTGATGGGCAAAACCGTAGGACTGCAACAGGTGCTCGGCGATGATGCCGGTGCGCCCCAGGGTAGTCACAATCGAAAAGCGCGTGCTGATCAGGGTCGCCATGTGAAACGCCGCTTCGGCGATACCGATCACCGGCGCCCGGGTCAGTTCCCGCGCCGCGAGCAGCCCAGGGTCGCCGAAGCACGCAATGATGTAGGCATCGGCCTGATCCAGCTCACCGGCACGCACTTCCTCCAGCACCCCCACAGCCGCAATCGCTTCGTCAAAATGACTCTCGATCGACACAGGTCCGCTGCGTGGATTGGTGGCAACTACACGGGTACCGGGCGCTGCGATCCGCTGCGCTGCCTCACCGATTTTTTCGGTCATGCTCGCCGTTGTATTTGGATTTATTACGCGAATCTGCATCTGTACTCCCTCGGTTGGTTGGGATGCAGCTACCGTTTTACTGAATAACAATTAAGTTATCAAGAAACAGAACATTATTGTTAACAATAATGTTTGGAGTAAAGCCTTCTCAGCAGGGTACCAAAAACCAGGACGTCCCTGACCCAATGCGAGCGCTTAAGCCTATTAATTTCAAGCAGATAAAAGCAGGCTGACCGCTCCAGTTCCGACCAGAAAAGCCCGGCATCTACATGAGATCACCGCATGAAATTTAGCTTTGATGTGAAAATACTTCTTGCAGCCCCCAACCAGGTTCGGCTCCTGCGCCACACGCAGGCTTACTATCCGCCACGGTGTCCATTGCGCCCGGGGCGCACTGTATCAACATCACCTATGCTGTGTTACAGACAACAACTGCTACCTGAACGAGAACAGCAAGGCAGCAACAGCACCCGTGATAACCGGAGGCGCATCTCATGTTTCTGAAACAAAAATCCAGCGGTCACATGGTGGAGGTTCTCGCCCTGGCAGACCTGTTTAACCCGTTCAGCCCGACACTTTCAGGCCGCTACAATCACGGCGAGGAAGCCCAGGATGCAGAGGACTTTGCCAAAGACGACCTTGCATTTCTCTCCGGTGAAGCCCTGCCGCGCTGCTGGACCGACTCTCACTACCGCGATAACGAACTCAGACGCTAGGCAAGGGCAAATATCCTTGCCCCGAGCCCGTGCAGCCGCTAACGTCTGAGACTGCGACGATAACGCCACGGCGAGCCACGCCGGGCGAAAACAGCATCAATGCACACGAGACAGGAGAGCCCGATGGGACTGGGTACGTTATTGAAAAAGGTGTTCGGTACAGGCAACGGCGATACAGGAGAGACGGCAGAGAGCCTTGGCGAGCCCATCGAATACAAGGGATACCAGATTTTTCTGCAACCCCGTGCGCTCGGCGGACAGTTTGGCGTTGGCGGCCTGATTCGAAAAACAACAGACGGTGAAACCCGCGAACATGTCTTTATTCGCGCAGACCAGGCGCCAAGCCGAGACCTGTGCAACGAAATCACCCTGCAAAAAGCCAGGAATGCCATCGATACCCTCGGCGAAAACCTGTTTTCCAAAAACTGAGGCGTCGAAGCAGTCAGCCAACCTCCACCCGAAACGCCGCCCCCAGTCACAAGCCCGAAAACGCTTATTCAATTAAAGAATAAGATTATCCCTAAATTGAATATGCAGTAGACTGACCCTCTCCATCAGCAAAGTGCGTGAATTGGAATGCAGCGCTACCTCCCCCTCCTGCAGTGGCTGCCCGGTTACCGCCGCGCGGATCTGGCAGCCGATCTGCTGGCGGCGATCATCGTTACCGTCATGCTGATTCCGCAGTCGCTGGCCTATGCCCTGCTGGCGGGCCTGCCGCCACAAGCGGGACTCTACGCCAGCATACTGCCCCTGATCGCCTACGCGCTATTTGGCACCAGTCGCACCCTGGCCGTCGGGCCCGTCGCCGTCGTTTCGCTGATGACCGCCGCGGTGGTGGGACAGATTGCCGTGCAGGGCAGCATCGGCTACATCAACGCCGCCGTTGCCCTGGCACTGGTCAGCGGGGTAATACTGCTGATCATGGGGTGCTTGCGCCTGGGTTTTGTCGCCAACTTCCTCAGCCACCCGGTCATTTCGGGCTTTATCTCCGCATCCGGGCTGATTATTGCCGCCAGCCAGTTCAAGCACCTGCTGGGTATTGATGCCACGGGAGACAACCTTTGGGACCTGGCGCAGAATTTATGGCAGAACCGCCAGAATATCCATGGGCTTAGCCTGCTGCTTGGCAGTGGTTGCGTGGCTTTCCTGCTGCTGATGCGCCGCCACCTGAAACCCTGGCTGATCGGGCTTGGCTGCGCACCGCAGCTTGCTGACCTGGTTGCCAAGGCCGGCCCCATACTGGCGGTGACCGGCACCACCGCTCTGACGGCCTGGCTAAACCTTGATGAGCAGGGGCTGCGTATCCTGGGGACGGTACCCGCGGGATTGCCCGCCCTGAGCCTCCCACACCTCTCCCTTGAGCTGCTTGAGCAGCTCTGGCTACCGGCCCTGCTGATTAGCACCATCGGCTTTGTGGAATCGGTCTCGGTGGCTCAGACCCTGGCGGCCAAACGACGCCAGCGCATTGATCCGGACCAGGAACTTGTCGGCCTGGGAGCCAGCAATATCGCGGCATCACTGTCCGGCGGCTTCCCGGTTACAGGGGGTTTTTCACGCTCGGTGGTCAATTTCGATGCCGGTGCCGCCACCCCCGCCGCAGGTGCTTTTACGGCCCTGGGAATCGCGCTGGTCACGCTAATCATGACGCCACTGATCTTCTTCCTGCCAATGGCCGTACTTGCTGCCACCATCATGGTCGCGGTACTGAGCCTGGTCGACCTGGGTGCAATCAGCCGCACCTGGCGTTACTCGCGCCACGACGGCCTGGCCCTGCTGGCCACCCTCGTCGCTACCCTGCTGGCCGGGGTCACCTCAGGAGTAATGATAGGCGTGGGATTGTCGCTGCTGCTGTACCTGCATCGCACCAGCCGCCCTCACAGTGCGATTGTTGGCCGGGTAACGGGCACTGAACATTTTCGCAATGTTGAGCGCCATGCCGTACAGACCGATCCTGCACTGTGCATTCTGCGAATCGACGAAGGACTCTACTTCGCCAACACCCGCTTTCTGGAGGACCGTGTGTATGCGCTGATGGCTGCGCAGCAGACGCTGAAACACCTGATTCTGATGTGCCCTGCGGTCAATCATATCGACGCTTCGGCACTGGAAGCACTGGAGGCCATTAATGCCCGACTGCGGGACGCCGGCATCCAGCTACACTTGAGCGAGGTAAAAGGGCCTGTAATGGACGCGCTGCGCAACAGCGATCTTTTGGAGCACCTGAGCGGGCGTATTTTCCTCAGCACTTTCCAGGCCTGGCAAGCCCTTCGCGACGCCCAGGCCAACTGAGCCCGAGATTGGCGTCTTCCCGGGAGGCTTTCCGGCAATGCCGGCTGTAACGAAAACCCGCTGATTCGAGCGGGTTTTAGCGGTGTGTCAAAACGACAAATCACCTGGATCGCCGATTTACACAGCGATAGCTGCCCAATGGGCAGGCTACCGGGACGCAGCTTGTAAATAGTGGTCATATTTGACGCAAAACAGCACAAAATACAGCCAAACTCAGACAGTTTGCAGTCGGTCAGGTGTTGCCGGACAGCCTCCCTAGCCTGCCACCTCGTCGCCAGCGGGCTCATGCTGCTTCTGTTGCTGCTGAATACGCCACAGATGTGCATAGCTGCCCTCCTGTGCCAGCAGCGCCTGATGACTGCCCTGCTCGACAATGCGCCCGTCCTGCATCACCACGATATGATCCGCATCAATGATGGTCGACAGCCGGTGGGCGATCACCAGGCTGGTCTGGCCCCGGGATACCTCGCGAATCGCCTGCAGAATACTGCGCTCTGAACGGCTGTCCAGCGATGAGGTCGCTTCATCGAATACCAGAATGGGTGGGCGCTTGAGGATCGTGCGGGCGATGGCCACACGCTGTTTCTCCCCGCCACTGAGCTTGAGCCCGCGCTCCCCCACCAGGGTATCGCGACCGTTAGGCAGGCGGGCAATGAAATCACCCAGGTGCGCCAGTCGAATGGCTTCCTCCACTTCCGCCTCGGTAGCCTCGATGCGGCCATAACGGATGTTTTCGTAAATGGAAGCATTAAACAGCACCGTATCCTGGGGCACGATACCGATGGCACGGCGCAGGGACTCCTGGGTCACCGAGCGGATATCCTGACCATCGATCAGTACCGAGCCTGCTCCCACGTCGTAAAACCGGAACAGCAGCTTCACCAGGGTCGACTTGCCGGAACCACTGGCCCCCACCACGGCGACCTTCTGCCGTGGCCGCACCCGCAGGTTGATCGCATCCAGGATCTGGCGGTCAGGACCATAGCCAAAATCCACCCCGCGAAACTCGATTTCACCCCGGCTGACTTGCAGTGCCTTGGCACCCGGAGCATCCTGAATTGCAGGGGTTCTGCGCATCAGGGCGAACATGCGCTCAATATTGGCCAGGGACCCCTTCATTTCCCGGTACACGAAACCGAGAAAGTTCAGCGGCATGAACAGCTGCATCATGAAGGCATTGATCAGCACGAAGTCGCCCAGCGTCATGCTGCCGGCCACCACATTGCGCCCGGCCAGCACCATCATGGCGGTCATCGCCAGGCCAATGATGAGGGCCTGTCCACCATTGAGCGCAAAGAGCGTCAGCCGGTTCTTGCGCCGCGCGACTTCCCATTCGGCAAGGTCGCTGTCGTAGCGTCCGGCCTCGTAGCGCTCGTTGGTGAAGTATTTCACGGTTTCATAGTTCAGCAGGCTGTCCACGGCACGGGAGTTGCTCTGCGAATCGGCCTTGTTCGCCGCCCGCACGTAACCGGTTCGCCAATCCGTGGCAACCACCGAGTAACCTACATAGAGCACCACGGCAATTAGCGTGATCAGCCCGAACCAGACCGAGTAGTTGGCAAGCAGCAGGCCGATCACCAAAGCGATTTCCAGCAGTGTCGGCACAATGTTGAACACCATAAAGCGCATCAGGAAGCTGACCCCGGACACCCCTCGCTCGATATCCCGCGACAAACCACCGGTACTGCGGTTAAGGTGAAAATCCAGCTCCAGCGCATGCAAATGATTGAATACCGCAAGACCGATACGGCGCATGGCCCGCTCCGTCACACGGCCAAACAGCGTATCCCGGATTTCACCGAACAGCACATTCAGAAAGCGAACCGAGCCATATGCCAGTAACAGACCCAGCGGCAGCGCCACCTGAGTACCGGTACTGGCATCCATGGCATCGACAATATGCTTGAGAATAAAGGGCATGCCGACACTGGCAAGCTTGGCCGCCACCAGGCAGCCCAGCGCCAGCAAAATGCGGCTGCGGTATTCGAGCAGATACGGCACCAGCGCCCTGAGGGTTTGCAGGTTGATCCTGGAATCGTCCGCCTCCGGATGGTAGGAGCGATGTTTCATGGTGCAGTCCTGCTGATAGATGAAAGGGAATCAAGACAGCCGGCGCATTTGCTGTCACAGAGCAGGCTCAGGTACCGGATGTATCCGGAGAGAAGGGCCACCCCAGGCTCTGGCCGATCACGTTTTCCAGCAGCGCTATCTCACGCGACAGCTCCCGCGACAGGTTGATCATCATCAGCCCAAAGTCTGCCGGATACAGCCTGTGCAGATCGAAGAAAAGCGCACTGCCAACATCCAGCACCAGGGTATCTTCGCTCGCCACTGCGGTGCCGGAACGCGGATGCAGTCCAATCATGGCATCGAACCCCAGGAGCTCACCGCGACCAAAATGCCGCGTCAGCACGTCTCGCCCCTCGGATTGCTTGTAGAAACGCAGATCTCCGTGCAGCACCACGTAAAATCCGGCCGCCGGGTCTCCCGCCCGGTAAAGCAGCTCACCCTTGTGCAGTTGCAGCAGGTGCCCGCCAGCGAGCAAAAAGATCACGGACTCCTCGGACAGGGCACCAAAGGTAGAGAGTTCTTGAAAATAGGTCCGCCCCAGCCATTCCAGGACAAAATCGATATCCAGAGTCTTCATTCGCCTGCTCCTGCGTGGGGCCAGTATAGAACGCTCAAGCGACTGCCTTAACTATAGTGCCCCCCTCGCAAATCCGACCATCAGGCGGCGGGGGTGCGCATCCATGCAGCGGAAAGGGTATTGCGCAGCAGGCAGGCCACCGTCATGGGGCCGATTCCGCCCGGTACCGGCGTCAAGGCACCGGCAACAGTGCTGACGGCGGCAAAGTCCACGTCACCCACCAGTCTTGATCCGCCAGTACCATCCTCGACCCGGTTGATTCCCACATCCAGCACCGTCGCGCCGGGCTTGATGTGATCCGCACCGATCATGCCAGGGCATCCCACCGCCACCACCAGAATATCCGCCTGACGACACTCCTGCGCCAGGTTGCGGCTGCGCGAATGCACCGTCGTCACCGTGCAATTGGCGTTAAGCAACAGCTGCCCCATGGGCTTGCCGACAATGTTTGAGCGCCCCACCACCACAGCCTTGAGACCGGAAAGATCCCCCAGGCGATCCTGCAACAGCAGCAGGCAGCCCAAAGGCGTGCAGGGCACCAGTGACGGCTGACCTGCACTGAGACGCCCAACATTGACCGGGTGAAAGCCATCGACATCCTTGGCCGGATCAATCGCCTCTATCACCGCCGACTCATCAAGCCCTTCCGGCAATGGCAACTGCACCAGAATGCCATCGACACGCTCATCCGCATTAAGTGTCGCGATCAGCGCCAGCAGCTGCGTCTGAGTCGTATCGGTATCCAGCAGGTGCGGAAAAGAGGCAATGCCGGCGTCCGCGGCCTGGCGCACCTTGGTGCGCACATACACCTGGCTGGCCGCATCACTGCCCACCAGCACAACCGCGAGGCCAGGCTGACGGCTGCGACTGGCGGCAAAGTCCTGAGCTGAATCCTTGACGTCGGCTCGCACCCGGGCGGCGAAGGCCTTGCCATCAATCAGTGCCGCCACCGCAGGGGACGATTGTCGGGGCTGTGCAAGTTCACTCATCTGTTGTTCCTTGTACGCTATGGAAATGCGCAGGCAAAGACCATGCGCATTCACAATGATGTTCCAGTTGGGGCACACACGCGATCAGCATGAACTGACAGGGCTTTTCTGTTGAGAAACCTCGATGAGCGCCAGGAGCCGCCAAACCAGGGAC
>JBFGZM010000127.1:0-9136 GCA_041586815.1 Marinobacterium sp.
CCATATCAGGCCCACCCAGCAGGGCCGGCTGTTCTTGAACAACCTGCTGGAAATGTTCCTCTAACCCTGGGACGGGGCACGCCTGGAGGCTTAAAGCGTAACCCGGCCTGCGGCCTGCTCGGCGATCTCGATCAGCGCCTGGGGAATCTCGTTCAGCGCCCGCACCGTTTGCGTCGGCGCAGGACCACCGGGCCAGGCCTGGTCATTCAGGTTCACCCAGATGGTCCAGAAGCCCGCATTGTGGGCGCCTTCGATATCGGCCACCGGGTTATCGCCCACATGCACCACCTGCTCGGGGCGCAGCCCGGCGTGTGCCAGCGCCTGCTGGAACATCAGCGGATGGGGCTTTTCCTGGCCACTACCCTCGGCATTGAACTGGAAATCGAAATAGTCCCCCAGCCCCACCCGGGCGACATCGGCATTGCCGTTGCTCAGGGCGCCGATCAGCAGGTTGCGCTCACGCAGGATCTTCAGCATGGTCAGGGCATGCTCGAAAAACTCCACCTGGTGGCGCCCCTCCAGGTAAACCTCAAACGCCTGCAATGCCAGCGCTTCGGCCTGTTCGGGGCCGTACCCGGCCGTGCGCATGCCTTCCTGCAGCAGGCGCAGGCGGATCTGGGTCACGCTGTGGGCAATCTCGGGATAGCGGGCCAGGACGTCCTCGCGCAGCTGCGGCAGGTCGGCGATACTGAACTGACGCACAAAGAGCTGCGCATTGTGCTGCAGCCACTCGAACAGGGAGTTGTTTGCAATCTCGATCACAGGATCAATGGCCCAGAGGGTATCGTCCAGATCGAAGGTGGCACACTTAATCATTTTTCTTGCGCGCTCTTGGATGGGCCCTGTCGTAGACATCGGCCAGATGCTGAAAATCCAGATGCGTGTAGATCTGGGTCGTGGCGATATCGGCGTGTCCCAGCAGCTCCTGCACCGCCCGCTGGTCCCCGCTGGATTCCAGCAGATGACTGACAAAGCTGTGCCGCAGCCGGTGCGGGTGCACCTTGCCATCGGTAGCCTGATGCAGTCCCCAGTGCTCCAGCCGCTGCTGCACGGCACGGGTACTGATGCGGGTGCCGCGCTTGCTGACAAAGAGTGCCGACTCCTCGCCCCGCAGCAGACTGCCACGCTGACCCAGCCAGACATCCAGTGCCGCCAGCGCCTTGCTGCCCACCGGCAACATGCGGGTCTTGCGACCCTTGCCGGTGACAACCAGACTGGCATCACGAAAATCAATATCGCCCAGATCCAGGCTGACCAGCTCGGCCAGACGCAGTCCGGACGAGTAAATCAGTTCCATCATGGCACAATCCCGGGCGGATACCGCATCGGTCACGGGAATCTGCATCAGCTGGCCGGCCTGATCGGTATCCAGGGTCTTGGGCAGGCGCCTTGCCGCACGCGGAGCACTGATCCCCAGCGCCGGGTTGTGCTGGCACAGGCCTTCACGGTTCAGGTAGCGGTAGAAAGAGCGGATCGCCGACAACAACCGCTGTATGCTTTTCCCGGCCAGGCCCTCGCGGTGCGTTTCGGCAATAAAGGCACGCAGGTCCCGCGGTCGCACGGCGTTCCAGTCGCTCAGGCTGTTCGCCTGTGCATAGCGCAGCAGGCGTGCGATATCGCGCCGGTAGTTGTCCAGGGTATGGGGGGAGTACTGACGCTCGGTTCGCAGATAGCCGACAAAGGCTTCCAGCACCTGCGCGTCAGGTGCCATCAGCTGCGGCTCAGAACGCGGGACAGTACCCGGCTCAGCACTTCACCGACGTAGCACAGGAACAGGGTGCCCTGGCTGCTCTGGAAGTAGTGCGCATCGTAGCTGCCGATCGCCAGCAGGCCCAGGGTCTCCCCCTGTACCAGCGGAATCACGGCTGCCGACTGAATGCGAAACGCCTGTTCCTGAAAAATAAACAGGTGCTGCGGCTCCGGCAGGCGGCCGCAACTGGGCAGGTTGGTTCCCAGCAGGGGCTCAAGCATCAGGGTGTCGGCCGGGGTCAGCCAGCGCGCCGCGCCGCTTTCCTCGCCGTCGCCCAGCAGCATCAGGGCCGTGACATCGCCCTGAAAATCGCCACACAGACTCTCGTCGATGGCGATGGCGACATCATCCAGGGTTTCACAGCCCAACAGCGCCAGTACCATGCGCTTGGTCTTCTCGAACTGCACATCGTTGTGACGTGCCACCTCGATCAGATCGGACAGGTGGGTGCGCAACTGCTGGTTCTTTTCCCGCAGTACACCGGTCTGGCGCGCCACCAGGGACACCGCCGTACCGGTTTCGTGGGGCACATAGAGCTTTTCCAGCAAACCCGCGTGACGGGAAAAGAAATCCGGGTTCTGCGCCAGAAACTCCGCCACCTGCTGCTCGTCAAGCTCCGTATCCTGTCGCTTGGCCTGATCGGTCATATGAAAATCTGCCCCTCGTAGACGGTTGTCGCGGGGCCTGTCATCAGCACAGGCGCACCCTCACCCGCCCAGCGAATGCGCAGTTCGCCGCCGGGCAGATGTACTTTCACATCATCGCCGAGCAGACCGCGCAGGCGCCCGGCAACCACCGCAGCACAGGCCCCGGTTCCGCAGGCGCGGGTTTCACCGGCACCGCGCTCATATACGCGCAGGCGGATTTCATTGGCCGACAGCACCTGCATGAAACCGATATTGGCCCGCGCCGGAAAACGCTCGTGGCGCTCGAGCAAGGGTCCCAGGGTTTCCACCGCGGCGGTACTGACATCATCCACCAGCAATACACCGTGGGGGTTGCCCATGGACACCGTACTGATATCCAGCAGCTTAGCGTCCACCTCGATGGGATAAGTGATGGCAACCTCGTCCGCCACGAAGGGAATCTCGGCCGGTTCCAGTTCCGGCGCGCCCATGTCGACCTCCACCTGGCGGTCTTCCAGCACGCGCAGCACGGCCTTGCCCTTGGCGGTTTCGACATTGATCACCGGCTTGATGGTCAGGCGCTTGTCACGCACGAACTTGGCAAAACAGCGGGCCCCATTGCCACAATGTTCTACTTCGGAGCCGTCGGCATTGTAGATGCGGTAGCGGAAATCCATCTGGGGGTCCGTCGGCGGCTCGACCAGCAGCAGCTGATCGAAGCCGATACCGCAGTGACGATCCGCCAGCCTTGCCACCAGCGCCGGGGTAATCTTGGCACGCTGGGTGACAAGATCGACCACCATGAAGTCGTTGCCCAGGCCGTGCATCTTGGTAAAACGTACCAACATAGCTGTTTCGCTTCTCAGTAGTGGTCTTTGGGCAGCAACTGTTCGCCGTGCAGCAGGTCACCGATGCTTTCGCGCTTGCGCACCTGGTAGGCCTGGTTGTCGCTGACCATGACTTCGGCCGGGCGTGGGCGCGTGTTGTAGTTGGAGCTCATGACAAAGCCATAGGCGCCGGCCGAGCATACCGCCAGCAGATCGCCGGGCTGCAGATTCAGGGCGCGATCCTTGCCGAGGAAGTCACCGGTTTCGCACACCGGGCCAACCAGGTCATAGATCTGGCTTTCACCCTCTTCGCGCAGCGTCAGCGGCACGATTTCCTGATAGGCGCTGTACAGCGCCGGGCGAATCAGGTCGTTCATGGCGCCATCGACAATGGCAAAGTTCTTGTCGCCGTTGCTCTTGAGGAACTCGACCCGGGTCAGCATCACACCGGCATTGGCGGCAATGGAACGCCCCGGCTCGAAAATCAGGCTCAGCGGCCGGTCACCCAGCTTGTCGATCACCGCAGCGATGTAGTCGCCCGCCGACGGCGGCTGCTCGTCGGTGTAGCACACCCCAAGACCGCCCCCCAGATCCAGGTGCTTGATCTGAATACCATCTTCGGCCAGTTCATCCACCAGTACCAGCAGGCGATCCAGCGCATCGAGGAAAGGACGCAGCTCGGTCAGCTGACTGCCGATATGGCAGTCCATGCCCACGATCTCGATATGGGACAGCTCGGAAGCGCGGGCGTAGACACCCCGGGCGCGTTCGATGGCGATGCCGAACTTGTTTTCCTTCAGCCCCGTGGAAATATAGGGATGGGTGCCGGCGTCCACGTCCGGGTTGACGCGAAAGGAGACCTTCGCGGGGATACCGGTGGCCGCAGCGACATCATTGACGCGCTCCAGCTCGGGTTCGGACTCGATATTGAAACAGTGAATACCCAGCTCCAGCGCGCGGCGGATTTCATGGGCCTGTTTGCCGACACCGGAGAACACCACCTTGGCAGGATCACCACCGGCCTTGATAACGCGTTCCAGCTCGCCAAGGGAGACGATATCGAAACCGGCCCCCAGACGTGCCAGTACGTTCAGCACAGCAATATTGCTGTTTGCCTTGACGGCGTAGCACACCAGCGCATCGCGCCCTTCCAGCGCCCGGGCATAGTCGAGGTAGGCCCGCTCCAGCGCATCACGGGAGTAAACGTACAGCGGTGTGCCGTATTCTTCAGCGATGCGCTCGAGGTTCATGTCCTCGCAGTGCAGGCGGCCATCGCGGTATTCAAAGTTATCCATCAATCTGTCCGTTATCAGTTCTGTGCGGCAGCCGGTGGCTGGGCCGATGTCTGCGCGGCGGGATCTGCCTGGTCCGGCATGTAAAGCGGGCCTTTCTGGCCACATCCAGACAGCAGTGCAACAGTTACGAAGAGCATCCAGTTCCAGCGTTTCACGATTGCAGCCCCTATTCCGGCGATTCCAAAGCAGCGATTATACCCGGGATGAGTAGCGGCAGAAACTCGGATATACTGCCGGGCTCAAAGCACAGCGGAACCACAGACCGATGACCGAATCAGAATTCAACGACCGGGTCGATGAAGCCCTCATCAGCCTCGAAGACCTGCTGGAAGATGTCGACAGTGACCTGGACGTCGAAAGCCATGGCGGCATGCTCACCGTCGTATGCGAAAACGGCAGCCAGGTGATTTTCACCCGCCAGCCACCGGTCAAGCAGCTGTGGGTTGCCGCGCGCAACGGTGGCCACCATTTCGACTTTGATCCAGCAGCGCAGCGCTGGCTGCGCGATACCGACAAGGCACCGCTGGCGGATGTGCTGAACGAGATTTTTCGCCTCCAGGCGGATGAAGACCTGGCGTTCCCGTTCTGAACAGGCCCTACTGGTCGGCCATTGCTGCCGCTCAACGTCTGGCAGCAGGCCTGCCTGATTAGAGCCGCAGCAGGGTCTCGACTTCGCTGTACAGCCGCTCCAGCGCGCCCCGGTTTTGCGCCACGAAATCGCTGGCCGCTGCCCCCTGGCGCTCACGCAGTGCTGTGTCCGCCAGCAGGTGCTGCAACGCCAGGGTCAGCGCCGGGCCATCCGCCACCCGCGTCAGGCCGCCGGCGCCATCCAGCGCATCGCAGATCGCCTGAAAATTGAACACCTGCTGCCCCATCAGCACCGGTTTCCCCAGCGCCGCGGGCTCCAGTGGGTTGTGCCCGCCCCGGGGCACCAGGCTGCCGCCCACAAAAGCGATATCGGCTGCTGCATAGAACCCCATCAGCTCGCCCATGGTATCGACCAGATAGACATCGACGGCAGTCTTCTGCAATCCCTGCCCGCTGTGACGCACCACCGACCAGCCGGCATCACAACACAGGCGGTATACCGCGTCGAAGCGTTCAGGGTGCCGCGGCACCAGCACCAGCAGCAGATCAGGGAACTGGCCTCGCAGATCCGTCAGTGCCTGCAACAGCGCGGCGTCTTCACCCTCATGGGTGCTGCCCGCCACCAGCACCGGTCGATCGCCCCACTGCTCACGAAAGCGTTTCCCCGCTTCCAGCCATTGCGGCCGGGTTTCAATATCAAACTTGATACTGCCACTGACGCTGAGCTTCTGCGCCGGCAGGCCCAGGGCAGCAAAGCGAGCGCCGTCACTGTCGTGCTGTGCCACGACCCGATCCAGGTCCTGCAGCATGGGCCGGGTCAGGGCAGCAAAGCGCGCGTAACCCCTTGCCGAGCGCGCCGACAGCCGGGCATTGGCCAACAGTACCGGCACGCCAGCGTCATGACAGGCATGCACCAGATTGGGCCAGAGTTCGGTTTCCACGATGATGCAGCCAAGCGGCCGGGTACGACGCAGAAAACGCGCCAGTGCAGCGGGCAGGTCCCAGGGACAGTAAACATGCTGCACCCGGTCACCAAACAGCGCCCGTACCCGCTGCGAGCCGGTCGGCGTGGTGGTGGTCAACAGCAGCGGCAGATCCGGGTGACGGGCCAGCAGCAGCTCCACCAGTGGCGCAATGGCGACGGTTTCACCCACCGATACCCCGTGTATCCAGAGCGCAGGGGCACCTGACCGCGGGACAAACCCCAGCCGCTCGCGCCAGCGCTGCCGGTAGGCCGGCACCTTGCGGCCGCGCCACCACAATCGCAGCAGAATCACCGGCAGGGCCAGGTACAACAGCGCCGTGTAGAGCCGTCGCGCCATCCGTCAGCTGTCCGCAAACTGCATGCGATGCAGCTGGGCATAGGCGCCATCACGCTCGATGAGCTGTGCATGGGAGCCCTGTTCGACAATACGACCCTGGTCCAGCACCAGAATAAGATCCGCCTTTTCGATGGTCGAGAGGCGATGGGCGATCACCAGGGTCGTGCGCCCCTTGATTACCTGGTCCAGTGCATCTTGGATATGACGTTCGGACTCGGTATCCAGCGCAGAGGTGGCTTCATCCAGAATCAGGATCGGGGCATCCTTCAGAATCGCCCGGGCAATGGCGATACGCTGGCGCTGCCCGCCCGACAGCAGCAAGCCGCTCTCGCCGACCTCGGTGTGCAGCCCGTCCGGCAGGCGGTCTGCAAACTCCATTACATGGGCTGCCTCGGCGGCCGCTTCTATTTCCGCTGCACTGCTGTCTGCCATGGCACCGTAGGCAATATTCTGCGCAATGGTGCCGTTAAACAGCACCACCTGCTGATTCACCAGGGCGATCTGCTGGCGCAGGTTGTTCAGCTGATACTGCTCCAGCGGCGTACCATCAAGCCGGATATTCCCCGTCCAGCCATCATTGAACCGTGGCAGCAGGGAGGCCAGAGTCGACTTGCCACTGCCTGAACGTCCGACCAGTGCCACCGTCTGGCCTGGCGCTATGTGCAGATCGACGTCATGCAGAACGGCCTGGCTGTCTGTGCCATAGTGATACCCCACCCCTTCAAAGCAGAGTTCGCCTCGCACGCGACTGACCTGGTGCTGCCCGGTATCCCGCTCGGGTGCTTCGTCAATGATCGAGAATACGGATTCAGCCGCGGCAATGCCTTTCTGCACCAGGGTACTGATATCGGTAAGCTGACGCAGCGGCTTGGTAATCAGCCCCGCCGCTGTCAGAAAGGCCACGAACTGCCCGGTGGTCATGCCCCCCATGACATCGGGATGCATGGCCACGTACAACAGACCCGCCAGGGCCATGGCAATCAGGAACTGTACCGCAGGCGTATTGAGCGACTGGGTCACCACCATCTTCATGAACTGGCGCCGGTTGCGATCACTGGCCTCATTGAAGCGGCCCCGTTCGAACTCGGTGCCGCCAAAGATACGTACAATCTGGTAACCCTTGATGGCCTCGGAGGCGGCGCTGGTGATGTCGCCTACCGATGTCTGCAGACGCCGGCTCAGCTTGCGCATGCGCCGGGAGGCGACCGTAACGACCACGGCGATAAAGGGCGCGGCAGCGATAAAGATCAGCGTCAGTTTCCAGTTGAGGTAGAACAGGTATCCGAACAGGCCGATCACCGTCAGACCTTCGCGCATCAGCACCTTGATCGCATCGGTGACTGCACCGGTAACCTGCTCGACGTTGTAGGTCAGCTTGGCCAGCAGCTCGCCACTGGAGTTCTGATGGTAATAACTGCTGGGCAGCGCCAGCATGCGCTCGAACAGGTCTGTTCGCAGCCCGTGCACCACCTGGCGCGCCACATGACTGATGCTGTAGTTACCCACGAAGGTGCCGACACCGCGCAGGGCAAAAATGCCCAGCACCGCCAGCGCCAGCCAGACGCGCGCCTCCAGATTGCCGCTTTCGACCGCGTCCACCACCTGCTCGAGCCATTTGGCCGACAGCGCCTGGGACGCACCATAAACGCCGAAAGCCAGAAAGCTCACGACAAACGCAAACCAGTAGGGTTTTACATACACCAGCAGCCGTTTGTAGACCATCCAGCTGCTCAGTTCGGTAGTAGGTGCCTGTTGCTTGCTCATCAAAAATCGCATCGGTTCCGCCAGATTCGCGCACATTATACATGGATGCCTCCCGGGTGAACGGGTCAGCAACGACACTGCGGCACAGTAAAAATGCGGCGACCAGAAAGGACAGTACGCGGTTTGCCGATCCACACTGACAACCGTAAAATGCTGTCTTCTCTATGGCGACCACGGGCCGGACGACTCCAATGGCACGAAAAGACCACCCCACAGGCCCCTACCGACACCCGCGCTACTGGCTGACCTGGCTTGGCATGGGACTGCTGTGGCTGCTCAACCGCCTGCCCTACCGGGTTCAGCTGGCACTGGGCCGAAGCTTCGGCCACCTGCTCTATCACATTGCCCGCCGTCGCCGCCATGTGGTGCAGGTCAATGTTCGCCTGTGCTTTCCAGAGCTCGACGCAAAGGCACAGCAGCAACTGGTGCGGGACGTTTTCGCAAATAACGGCATAGGGGCTTTCGAAACCGCCATGGCCTGGTGGTCACCGCGGGACTGGTTTCGCGGTCGCACCGAACTGAAAGGACGCGAGCACCTGGAGGCCGCGCTCGCTCAGGGCAAGGGGGTCATCCTGCTGGGCGCACACTTTTCCACCCTGGATCTAGGCGGGCTGCTGTTTTCGGAATTTTACCCGGTGGATACCATGTACCGGCGCCACAATAACCCCCTGATGGAAACGCTGATCACTCGCGGCCGGAGTCGAAATTTTAGCCAGGTGATCGAACGCTCGGACATTCGTTCGGTGATCCGTGCGCTGCGAAAAAACCATATCATCTGGTATGCCCCGGACCAGGATTTCGGCATCAAGCAGTCGGTCTATGCGCCCTTCTTTGGCGTAGCGGCGGCCACCATTACCGCGACCAGCCGCATGGTCAAGCTGAACGACTCCCCCATACTGATGCTGGCGCAGCACCGCCTGCCCGATAACAGCTACGAGCTCGAACTGCTGCCGGTAATCGAGCC
>JBFGZM010000128.1:0-9068 GCA_041586815.1 Marinobacterium sp.
CTACATGTCCAATGCGCTGGGACGACTGCTGGGCACTGTGCTGTCAGGGTGGGTTTACCAGGCGCACGGACTTGAAGCCTGCTTGTGGGTATCCACGGCCTTCGTCCTGATGGCGGCCATGATTTCCATTGCCTTGCCCAGACACGCCGAAGTCACATGAAGCTGCAGTAACAGGACAGCCACTGGCCAGCCGGCAAGCATTGGAGGCATTCCAGTGCACAACTGTAAAAAAGTTTAGCCCCCTGCTGGCCAGTTCCTCGCGCCCCGCCATGCCTCTGCTCCCGTTTGCGGCCCGCCTCCCTGCCAGCCCTGGTTCCTGCGTCTAAACTGCATCTATCGGACCGCCGCACCTGACCCCGGCTGCTGCTAGCCTCAACGCTGCGTAGCCCAGGCTGCTTCATCGTTGTCACAGCTTGTAACGACGCCCCTGATGGATGGCTGGCGTAGCATTCGAACCCGACTCAGTCTGGAGGAGGCTGTATGAGATATGGCAAGATTGCAGCACTGATTCTGACCCCGCTGCTGGGACTGGCTGTCTGGTTCTGGTACCAGCTGCCCGACTGGCTGCCCGGCAACAGCCGCTACAAGGACATGCCCACCGTCGTGGGGATGGCGCCCAAATCCCGTGTACCTTTACCCAGCTACAGCGGCCCCCACCCCCGGGAGTGGCCGCGCCCGCCGGACCCCTTCCCCTACCCGATCCAGCCTGGGCAGGTTGGCCCGCACCAGCCGATCTACGCCGGCCCGCTGCAATACCCCTTTGCCTGTGATGGCGAGGATTCAGGCCTGGGGCAGCCCCTGGTAGACAACCAGGACGGCTTTGGTATCGAGGTCTTTTCACTCGACAACCAGGGTCGCAAGACGACGCGGCTCGGCTATAGCAAGGACTGCCTGCACCCGACCCGCGTCAACTACTACTACAATCGCGCGGGCACCGACAGCTTCTACCCGCTGGAACAGGCCAGCGGCGATATTGCCCGCATCCGCGTCAATGGTCAGGAGATCGACTTTATCGTGCGCAGCGAAGCGGGCACCATCAACCGTTTTATCTACAACATCACCACCCTGCGCGGCCCGAACGACCGCCCGGAAGCTCCGGACATGCAGTACTGGAACCGGCAGCTGATCTACCAGTTTCGTGGCGGCGTGGGCATCGGCTATCGCCAGGGACGTCTGCGGGATACGGATTTGCCCGAACGGCGCATTGATCAGCTGCGCGAAGGCTATGCCCTCGCCTATTCCAGCGGCAACCAGACGTCCAACCACTACAATATCTGGCTGGCCGAGGAAACTGCCTTACGCGTCAAGCGCCAGTTCATTGCACGCTATGGCACGCCGGAGTTTACCCTGGGTATCGGCGGCTCCGGGGGGGCCATCCAGCAATACCTGATCGGCCAGAACGGCACCGGCCTGCTGGATGCCGGCATCGCACTCTACGCCTACCCTGACATGCTCACCCAGACCATCTACGCCTTTGACTGTGAATTGCTGGAGTACTATTTCGATCAGACAGCACGCAAGACCTGGAGCTGGCCGGCCCGACGCAAGGTTGCTGGGCTGAACAGCCGCGACGGCGTCCATGACAACCGTACCTGGCTGTATGAACTGGCCATGATCATCCGTGGCCGGGCACCGCACTGGCCGCTGGGCGCCAGCGAATGCAGCCTCGCCTGGCGTGGCCTGACACCCCTGGTAAACAACCCGCGCTTCATTCACTTTGAGCCGCGCTTTAGCCCCGACGTCAGCCGCCAGGTACACTGGTCCCACTGGGAGGAGCTGCGCCATATCTATGGCGCCGATGACAATGGTTACGCACGCCAGACCTGGGACAACGTGGGAGTGCAGTACGGCCTGCAGGCCCTGCGTGCCGGCCAGCTCAGCGTCGATACCTTTGTGCACCTGAACGCCAACATCGGTGGCTGGAAGCCGCCTACAGAAATGCGCCAGGAACGTTTCTGGCACCTGAACGGAGATGACGACCTGTTCGCATTCAGCCCCTGGAGTCACCACAACATGCAGCTGTCGAATGATGCCGGTTACACCCCGGCGCCACGCAGCCAGGGTGACCCCGCCGCCATTCAGGCCGCGTTGCAGGCCGGGCTGGTCTTTACCGGCGAGCTGTCCATTCCGGTGATTGACCTGCGCCATTACCTGGAGCCGGTTCTGGACATGCATCATGCCAGCGCCGCCTTCAGCACCCGATTGCGCCTGCAGCAGCGCGGCTATGCCGACAATCAGCTGATCTGGATTACCGCCACGCCCCACAATCCCGTGCCCCAGGCGCTGGAAACGCTGTTGCAGTGGCTGCGTGAAGGTAAGCGCCCACACACCGCAGAGGACAGCTGTTTCAGGGCCGACGGTACATTGCTGGCTGCGGGTGAGGATGTGTGGGACGGAAGCTGGAACGGCAAGGCAGCCGGAACCTGCATGCAGCAGTATCCCATTTACGGCACACCGCGCTCGGTGGCAGGCGAGGACTTGCGAGGGGATCTGTTCAAATGCAGCCTCATCAGTGTCGATGAGGCCCTGAACCGGGGACTCTATGCCCCTGTCGACATGCAGCCACACCAAGCCCGACTGCAGCGCATTTTCCCGAACGGGGTTTGCGACTACAGCGTGCCGGGCCTCGGGCAGCGCATGGACACCAGACCGGATGCAGGGGTCGGCGGTTAGGCGGTGGCTATCGCACCCTTGCCGACGCCTTCAAATGCGCGCACCAGCACAGCATTGCCGGGGTGTTCCTGCTTGATGGCGGTGGCCAGGTGCTGCGCGATCTGCTCAACCGTGGTTTCGGTCTCGATATCGTAGCAATACTGTACCGGCAGCTTGAGCTCGAACTCACCCTGGGGAGCATCATAGCGATAATGGTGCAGACCGTCTGTTGTGCCAATCAGGTGTGAACGGGTGCCTATGTAGATGTCGCGCAGACGTTCGCTCCACTGTGCTTCCAGTGCTTCTTCGCGCTGGTCATCAAGGTAGATCTCGATCTTCGAGCGGTGCCCATGGGCAATGCGCTGGCAGTTGCCATCGTGCTGATGCAGCCCGTGGCTGTAATGATAAAAAGCACCCTCAATACGTTCGGGGACAAAGGCCAGCTCCAGGCCCTGTACTTCATCGGGGAACAGCGCCAGCAGCTGTTCCGTGCACCAGGCCGCCAGGGTATGGGGATTGATGTCCGGCTCTCCTACCAGGGTAATGGCCTGCTGCGGCGAGCGGCAATAAAAATGCCGGCCATCGGGGTAAAGCCAGTCGACCTGCGTTTCGCCGTTGTGCTCGCGATGCTGCAAGCGCGGCAAGCCGGTTGCCACCAGCAGTGCATGGTCAATGTGCTTGTCCATCCAGGCTTTTACCGCCTTTTTGACGATACCAAAGTCACAGATCATGCCCTGATCGTTAAGCCGACCATCCAGCACCAGCTGTACCAGCCAGGACTCCCCCAGCAAACCGCGCTGCGGGTGAAGGTAGGAAAAATCGACGTTGGTAAGGTTATCGACAAACAGTTTCACATGCGTTCCATAAGAGGTCTTGGGCAGGGCGCCATTTTAGCCCAAGCGCCGGCGCATTTCATGTTTTGTACACAATTTCGGGCCGACAAAATGGCCAAGGGCTCAGGTATACTAGCCGCATTTACACCGCACTCAGGGCAGCTATGAGACTGGACAAGTATCTATCCCAGGCAACCGGGATTTCACGCAAGGAAATACACCGCATCATGCATCGCGGTGATGTCAGCCTCAACGGCAGCGAGGCACTGAATCCCGCTCAGCATATTGAGCCCGGGGTCGACAGTGTCTGCCTTAATGACCAGCCCATCGGCGCACCCGGGCCCCGCTACCTGATGCTGTACAAGCCCGAGGGCTATGTCAGCGCCAGCGACGATCCCAGCCACCCGACGGTCAACAGCCTGGTGGACCTGCCCCGCAACGACGAACTGCACTGCTGTGGCCGCCTCGATATCGACGCCACCGGGCTGATGCTGCTCACCGACGATGGCAAATGGTCGCACCGCATCACCTCGCCGCGCCACAAGCTGCCCAAGCGCTACCGGGTAGAAACCGCCGATCCCATTGATGCCTCTGCGGTTCAGGCCTTCCAGGACGGTATCAAGCTGCATGGCGAACACAAACTGACCAAGCCGGCCGAGCTCGATATCCTGGCCCCCCATGAAGCCCTCGTCTACCTGACCGAAGGTCGCTACCATCAGGTCAAGCGCATGTTCGCCGCACTCGGCAACAAGGTTACGGCGCTGCATCGCGAACAGATCGGGCCCATCAGCCTGGACCCGGAGCTGGCTCCCGGCGAATACCGCGCTCTTACGGACGCAGAGATCGCCAGTATCCTGCCATGATCGATCCGGCTTTCAATCTGCTGCTGCCCTATATACAGGACGCCCCACCGGACAGTCTCTGGCTGGCGGACGAGAACCTGCTTGGCGCTCAGCTGGCGCCGCGCAGCAACATCCGCATGATCGCCAACCGCCTCGACCTGGTGCAGACTGCACAGGAACGCGGCTGGCAGGCCGACTGGTCCGACTTTGATCTGAGCAGCATTGCAGCGGGCTCCATTGCCCGGGTGATCTACCGTGTTTCCAAGGAAAAACCGCTGGTCCACCACAACATCAACCAGGCCCTGCGTGTGCTCAGAACCGGCGGCGAGCTGATTCTCAGCGGCGACAAGGGCGAGGGCATCAAGGGTTACCTCGATCGTACCCGCGTGCTGTTTGGTGGTCAGGGTGAAACCGAGAAAGCCAGTGCCAACTGCTGGCGCGGCGTTTTCACCAGGCCGGAACAACCTGGCCTGCCGCTGGATGACAAGAATTACGCGCAGTTGCGTGAGGCCTGCAACGATGCGCAGTTCCAGTACTGGAGCAAGCCCGGCGTCTTTGGCTGGGACAAGATCGACAAGGGCAGCGCCTTTCTGATCGAGCAGCTCGACAGCTTTGTAACCGAGCTGCCACAGCCTCCGCGGCGCATTCTGGATCTGGGTTGTGGCTACGGCTACCTGTCACTGCAGGCGGCTCGCCTAGGCGCACCGGTTACCGCCACCGACAACAATGCTGCTGCCATCGCCGCCTGCCAGCGCAACTTCGCCGAACATGGCATTCGCGGCGAGGTTGTTCCCGCCAGCTGTGGTGACAGCATTGATGGACCCTTTGATCTGATTCTGTGCAACCCGCCCTTCCATGCTGGTTTCAGTGTCGAAGACGATCTGACAGAACGCTTTCTGAGTGCGGCTTCACGCCTGCTTGCACGCAATGGCATCGCTGCCTTTGTGGTCAACCGACAAATCATGCTGGAACGCCGTGCCGCCTCGCGCTTTCGACGTATCCAGACCCTGGCCGAAAACGGCAGCTTCAAGCTGGTGCTGCTGGCCGAGGCCAAAACAGGAGCCTGATCCACCGTCATGACTTTTGAATATATCCGCCAGAGCCTGTTTTTCTTTCGCAGCCACTTCGGCACCATCGCCCGCATTCAGCTGCCCTTTATCATCGGCCTCAATCTGCTCGGCCTGCTGCTGGAATCCAGCATCGAGGCCGACAGCAGCCAGATGCATACGGGTACCGGCCTGCTGATGCTGCTCAACCTCACCCTGCTGCCCGTTTACTGGGGTGCCACCATCCTGTTTCTGCAGTCGGCGGTGGACAGCCGCCCGCTGAGTGCCTTCCAGGCCGTGGTCCTGAGCCTTAAATACTGGCGCCGACTGCTGCTTACCTATCTGCTGAGCGGTTTCGCCGTCACCCTGGGGCTGATGCTACTGATCGTGCCGGGTATCTATGTGGGGGTGCGTCTCGTGTTCGCCGACTACATCTGCATACTTGAGGACAAAAAGCCGGTCGCCTCGCTGCGCCAGAGCTGGAGCGAGTCCGAGGCCTACTTCGGATTGCTGTTAAAAGGTCTGCTGATCATTTTTGGCGGCCTCTTCCTGATCGAGGCGCCAATACTGCTGCTGGCAGACAGGGGCGGCTTCAGCAGTCCCGTTTTCGAGGGCCTGCTCAGCGTTGTGTTCGATCTGATGGGCACGCTTGTGACCATTTACGGTTTTCGCATCTATTCACTGATGCGCAGCGAAAGCACACCACCGACCTCCCCCACTCACGCCGACGGGTGACCCCGCGCCCGGGCTGGTTACGCAACCCTCGCCTGATAAAGTACAGACCAAAAAAAACCGCCTTTTCAGGCGGTTTTTTTATTCAGCCGGTCTAGCTCAGGAAGCAGACTCGTCTGCCACCATGTCACGCATGGACAGCTTGATGCGACCACGCACGTCGACGTCCAGTACCTTGACCTTGACGACGTCATCCATGTTCACATAGTCGGTGACTTTCTCGACGCGCTTGTCGGCGATCTGAGAAATGTGCACCAGACCGTCCTTGCCCGGCAGGATGTTGATGAAAGCGCCGAAGTCTTCGATACGCACAACCTTGCCTTCGTAGATCTTGCCCACTTCAGCTTCAGCGGTAATCGCCTGGACACGTTCGATCGCGGCTTTCGCAGCGGTCTTGTTGTCGGCGTAGATGCGTACGGTGCCGTTGTCGTCGATATCGATCATGGCGCCGGTTTCTTCGGTCAGCGCACGGATAGTCGCGCCGCCCTTGCCGATCAGGTCACGGATTTTCTCCGGGTTGATCTTCAGCTGCGTCATGGCCGGTGCGTTGTCCGGCAGTTCCGGACGGGCATAACCGATGACCTTGGCCATCTCACCGAGGATGTGCTTGCGAGCTTCGCAGGCCTGCTCCAGTGCGATTTCCATGATCTCTTCGTTGATACCGGTAATCTTGATATCCATCTGCAGCGCGGTAACGCCTGCATCGGTACCGGCAACCTTGAAGTCCATGTCGCCCAGGTGATCTTCGTCACCCAGGATGTCGGTCAGAACGGCAAAGCGATCGCCTTCCTTGACCAGACCCATGGCGATACCGGCAACTGGCGCTTTCAGCGGTACACCCGCATCCATCATGGAGAGGGACGCGCCACAGACAGATGCCATGGAGCTGGAACCATTGGATTCAGTGATCTCGGACACGATACGGATGGTGTACGGGAATTCTTCCTGGGTCGGCAGTACGGCAGCAACACCGCGACGTGCCAGACGACCATGACCGATTTCGCGACGACCGGCGCCCATCATGCGGCCCGCTTCACCCACGGAGTACGGAGGGAAGTTGTAGTGCAGCATGAACGGGTCTTTGCGTTCGCCTTCGATGGCATCGATCATCTGCTGATCGCGGCTGGTACCCAGAGTACAGGTCACCATGGCCTGGGTTTCACCGCGGGTGAACAGGGAAGAACCGTGTGCGCCCTGCAGGGTGTTGATCTGTACGTCGATCGCACGCACGGTCTTGTTGTCACGACCGTCGATACGCGGCTGGCTTTCAATAATGCGGTTACGCACGATTTCCTTTTCCAGCGAGCTGAAGATGCCACCGATGGCGCGGGCATTCGGCTGACCTTCTTCGGTACCGGCCAGCGCTTCAACGGCCTGGTTGCGCAGGTCGCCCAGGGCGTTCTGGCGCTGAACCTTGTCGGCCACCTGATAGGCGGCGGCGATGCCTTCACCCACCAGAGTGCGTACCTGAGCGATCAGGGCTTCGTCTTTCTGCGGCGCCTGCCAATCCCACTTCGGCTTGCCAGCTTCGGCCACCAGTTCGTTGATGGCGGTGATGGCAACCTGCATTTCCTGGTGAGCAAACAGTACCGCACCCAGCATTTCGTCTTCAGACAGTTCCTGCGCCTGGGACTCAACCATCAGTACAGCATCAGCTGTACCGGCCACGACCATGTCCAGCTCGGAGGTTTCCAGCTGTTCGTAGTTCGGGTTCAGGATGTAACCGGCCGCTTCGGTGAAGCCGACACGGGCGCCACCGATCGGGCCCTGGAACGGCAGACCGGAAATGGCCAGCGCGGCAGAGGTACCGATCATCGCTGCGATATCAGGATCGTTGATCTTGTCAGCGGACATGACGGTACAGATAACCTGCACTTCGTTCATGTAGCCTTTGGGGAACAGCGGGCGGATCGGACGGTCGATCAGACGCGAGGTCAGGGTTTCTTTCTCGGTCGGACGCGCTTCACGCTTGAAGAAACCACCGGGGATACGGCCAACGGCGTAGTATTTTTCCTGGTAGTGCACGGACAGCGGGAAGAAGTCCTGGCCTTCGCGCTGGCTCTTGGCGCCAACAACGGTACACAGAACCTGTACGCCACCCATGGTGACCATAACGGCACCGGTCGCCTGGCGCGCTACGCGGCCGGTTTCCAGCGTGACCTGCTGGCCACCGAATTCGAATGTCTTGGTTGTTACCTGAAACATAGATTACCTCATGTATTCGAAGAATCGTCCCCTGTACCACACCGTCACATTCAGTCCTTCGTTGAAAGCCAGTACTCAGTTGCACTCTGATCCAAAGCACAATTGAGTACGGGCGGGATGAACAGTCTGGAATGATATCAGGGTCTTTGTCACAGCCACCGAAAGCGGCTGCCTGCATCCCTGCTTACCGAAGTGTCCCCCGGTAATGCTTGTCCGGATAAATAACAGTACCCGGATAAAACTGAGGCCATACATTGTATGGCCTCAGAAACATCAACTTAGCGGCGCAGACCGAGGCGAGCGATCAGCTTCAGGTAGCGATCAGCATCTTTCTTCTTCAGGTAGTCCAGCAGCTTGCGACGCTGGTTTACCATGCGAATCAGACCACGACGGGAGTGGTGATCGTGCTTGTGCTCTTTGAAGTGATCCTGCAGACCCTGGATGTTGAAAGACAGCAGGGCAACCTGAACTTCAGGAGAACCCGTATCGCCTTCAGCGCGGGCGAAGTCTTTAACGATCTCTGCTTTTTTCTCTACAGCTAATGCCATTGTATCCAGCTCCAATATCAATATGCGTGCGGCTAGTGCCGCCTGTTAGGAAGAAACGATGTACCGAGCATATTATCAGTACAACGCCAATCATCATGCCCGCCACTCAGGGAGCGACTACGCGGGCTACCGACAACCGTTTCAGCCCGTCGCCAGCAAGCGGCGGGGGCGCAGAACGCGGTCATCCGATATTTCGGCGATCCCCAGAAA
>JBFGZM010000129.1:0-9061 GCA_041586815.1 Marinobacterium sp.
CATCACCCTGTCCCTCACCGCGTCCGGCGCCATCCCGCTGGCCGCCGCCGCCGCCCTGGTGATCGGCGCCAATGTCGGCACCACGTCCACCGCCATCCTTGCCGTCATTGGCGCCACTTCCAACGCCAAGCGCATCGCCGCGGCCCATGTACTATTCAACCTGCTGACCGGACTGGTCGGACTGGCAATCCTGCTGCTACTGGCACCCTGGCTGAACCACATCGATGCAGCACGCTTTGACCTGGTGGTGTTGCTGGCCCTGTTCCATTCACTGTTCAACCTGGCCGGCGTTGCCCTGCTCTGGCCCCTGACCGACCGCCTGGTCAGGGTCCTGGAGCGTCGCTTTTGCAGCCAGGAGGAAAACGAAGGACGCACACGCTACCTGGACGACACCCTGGTGCATATGCCCTCGCTGGCCATTGAAGCCATGGCCAAGGAAATGACCCGGCTGGACCAGATCTGCTCGCGCATGGCGCGCGAAGCCATCAGCTCCAGCGACGGCAATAACAGCCACCTGCGCGCCCAGCAGCAGGGTGTGGATCAACTGGTTAGCAAGATTGGCGCCTTCTGCCAGCGTATCGCCGAGAATGACATCAGTAGCGAAGTCAGCGGCATTCTGCCCACTGCCCTGCGGCTGGTGCGCTACCTCAATGAAATCAGTCGCCTGTCGTGCCTGCTGCCAGGCTACTACGACCGCTTTGAAGTCATCGCCGACGAGGCCACCCGGCGCGATGTACACGATTACCAGAAAGCCAGTATCGAACTGATCGACGCCTGCGAAATAGACGACAGTGCAGATAGGGGCGCAGACGGCGCGCACCTGCTGCTGCACCAGCTGGAACGGCAGTACCAGAACCTCAAGTCCTCCATCCTGCTGGCCACCACGGAACGCCGCCTGCCCCCCGAGGATACGGTGCAGCTGCTGGATGCACTGAGTCATATTCACCGCCTGGCCGAACAGGCCGAAAAGGTGTCGCGCTACTGGAGTGGTATCACCCCGCTGCAACACCGCACCCCGACCCACGCGACCGCCGCCACATCACATCCGTGAACAATGCCAGGGGGCCGTTGCCCGGCTTTACAACTGCGGGCGCCTGACCTTAGGATGACGCCCCTGCTGCTCTTAGAACGGACGCGCCAACCCATGATTCAGGATCCTTTTTTTTATCTGGTCGCCATACCGGCGGTGTTGATCGTCGGTATCTCCAAAGGCGGACTGGGCGGAGGACTGGGCCTGATCGCCGTCCCACTGCTGGCCATGGCTGTACCACCAACCACCGCAGCCGCCATCATGCTGCCGATTCTCTGCCTGATGGATCTGGTGGGGCTGTGGAAATTCCGCGGTCAGGGAGATGCCCGATGCCTCAAGGTGCTGCTGCCTGCAGCCACCCTTGGCATCATTCTGGGCGCCCTCAGCTTTCGCTACCTCACCGATGATCATATCCGCCTGATCGTCGGCACCATCGCCATCACCTTTACGCTGAATTACTACCTGCGCAAAAGCAGCCAGCAGCCCCAGGCGCAGAGCCTGGGGCGTGGCAGTTTCTGGGGAGCGCTGTCGGGCTTTACCAGTTTCAGTGTGCATGCCGGCGGCGCTCCGCTGAATATCTACCTGCTGCCCCTGCGGCTGGACAAGCAAGCCTACATCGGCACTACCATCGTTTTCTTTGCCGCCATCAATTACATCAAGCTGATCCCCTACGGCATGCTGGGGCAGTTCACTACCGACCTGCTGATCACCTCCGCCGTCCTGGCGGTGCTCGCACCGGTGGGCGTTCTGACCGGCGCCTGGCTGCAGCACCGCATTAACGAACGCGCTTTTTATCACCTGTGCTACGGCTTTCTGATGCTGGCCGGCCTCAAGCTGTTTTACGACGTATTCGCCCACTGAAGACCTCGGGCGCGCCTGTTATACTGCCGGGCTTTAATGCCTTGAATGACAACTGATGCAGCCTATTGAATTTCAGCCCATCGGACTTATCCACAGCGGTTACAAGGAAAAGTTCGGCATTCCCCGCCAGCCTGGCCTGGTACATTCGGTCGGTGCGACCCTCGAGCTGCTGCCCCCCTATGGCAATCGCGAATCAGTGCGCGGGCTCGAAATGGCCAGCCATGTCTGGCTGCTGTTTCTGTTCAGCGAGTGTGTCGACAAGGGCTGGAGCCCGACGGTGCGCCCGCCTCGCCTGGGCGGCAATCAGCGCATCGGCGTCTTTGCCACCCGCTCCCCCTTCAGGCCCAACCCCATTGGCCTGTCGCCAGTGCGTCTGGACGGCATCCGTTTTGAAGGCGACCGTGTGCTGCTGGACATCAGCGGTGCCGACCTGCTGGATCAGACCCCCGTATTCGATATCAAGCCCTACCTGCCCTACTCGGATCGCATCGACAGCGCCACCTTTGAGCTGGCCGAGCGCATCGAGTTGCTCGACCTGCCAGTGCACTTCAGCCCCGAGGCACAGCAGCGCTGTGAAGACTACGAGGCCCGGCAGCAGGAACCCCTGCGCCGCCAGATCGAAGACCTGCTGCGCTGCGACCCGCGCCCGGCATACCAGAAGAAGCAGGCACAACGTATCTATGGCATCCGCCTGCATGACCTGAACATCCGCTGGAGCATCGACGAGGAGCAGATTCAGGTGCTGGATATCCTGCCGCTCACCGACTGACAACGATCGCTACTGCCCGTGCACCGAGGTTGGTGCGCTCAGGCATGGATCACTTTTTAGCCATAGGGAGCATTTATGCCCACACCACGGATTACACCTGAACAAATAGCCTTCGATCAGCAGCACATCTGGCATCCCTATTCATCCATGATCAACCCGCCACCGGCCTACCCGGTGGTGGCGGCCAGGGGCGTGCGGCTGGAGCTGGCCGATGGCCGCCAGCTGATCGACGGCATGGCCTCCTGGTGGTCCGTCATCCATGGCTACGGCCACCCCGAACTCAATGCCGCCGCCCATGCCCAGATCGATCGTATGAGCCATGTGATGTTCGGTGGCATTACCCATGCACCTGCCATCGAGCTGGCGCGGCGTCTGGTAGACATGACCCCCGAGGGCCTCGACAAGGTGTTTATCGCCGACTCAGGCTCGGTGGCCGTGGAGGTAGCCATCAAGATGGCCATCCAGTACTGGCATGCAAAAGGGTTTCCCGCCAAGCACCGCCTGCTGACGATTCGCAACGGTTACCACGGCGATACCTTTGGTGCCATGTCGGTGTGTGACCCCGTGGGTGGCATGCACGAAATTTTTACCGGTGTGCTGCCACAGCAGTTTTTCGCCCCGCGCCCCGAAATTCCGTTCGGCGGCAACTGGGATGACAGTGACATCAGCGCACTGGAAGCCCTGCTGGCCGAACAGCACGGCAAGATTGCCGCGCTGATTCTGGAGCCCATCGTGCAGGGTGCCGGCGGCATGCGTTTCTACCACCCTGAATACCTCAAGCGCGCCCGTGCGCTCTGTGACGAATACCAGGTGTTGCTGATTGCCGACGAGATAGCCACCGGTTTTGGCCGTACCGGCAAGCTGTTCGCCTGCGAGCACGCCGACATTACCCCCGATATTCTGTGTGTCGGCAAGGCCCTGACTGGCGGCTACATGACCCTGGCTGCGACCCTGACCCGCAGCGACATCGGCGAAACCATCTCCGCCGGTGGCGCCGGCTGCTTCATGCACGGCCCCACCTTCATGGCCAATCCCCTGGCCTGTGCCGTGGCCGCAACCAGCCTGAAACTCCTTCAGGAAGGCGACTGGGCCGGTAACGTTGCCCGTATCGAACAGGGACTGAAGTCCGGCCTTGCCCCGGCAGCAGCGCTTGATAACGTCGCCCAGGTGCGTTGTCTTGGCGCCATCGGCGTGGTGGAAATGAAGGCACCGGTCAATACTGCGGCCATCCAGAAGGAGTTTGTTGCACAAGGCATCTGGATTCGGCCCTTTGGCAAGCTCGTCTATGTAATGCCGCCCTACGTGATGAATGATGCGGATCTTGCGACGCTGACCAGCGCCATGGTGCAGGTACTGGCTGTACAAAGTTAAACAGTGGGCGTCGGGGCTGCGGGCAATTGCGGAGGTACCTGCGCCCATTCGATGCAGGGCGAGCTCCCACATCGATCTATTCAACTGCGGTACAGGCACTTTGCACTATGCTTTGCAGTCAAAGATCCTCAGACCGCTGAAGCTGTCAGTCAAATTGCTGCCCGGAGATAAAACGATGAACAAATCAATGCTGGTGGGTACGGTACTGGGCGCTGTTCTGGTCACCGCAGGTGGCGGTTTCGCCGGTTACCAGATGATCAATACAGGCCCCACCGAGGCCCAGGTACTCAAGGTCAGCGAGGCTTACAAGACGTCCAAGGTGCCGCGCGAAGTCTGCGAAGATCGTGTCGTCACGCGCCAGGCGCCGGTGAAGGACGAGAACCGTGTCGCCGGCTCCGTAGTGGGTGCCGTGGTAGGAGGCCTGCTGGGCAAGCAGGTGGGCGGCGGCAACGGCAACAAGCTGGCCACCATTGCCGGTGCCGCCGCGGGCGGTTATGCCGGCAACCAGGTGCAGAAAAACCTGCAGGAAAAAGATACCTACACCACCACCGAACGGGTCTGCAACACTGTCACTGATACCCGCAAGGATCTGATTGGCTACGATGTTGAATACCGTATCGGCGACCAGGTGGCCTCTGTCCGCATGGACCACAACCCCGGCAGCAGCATCCCGCTCAGGGATGGCAAACTGGTGCTGAACGCCCAGTAAGACCTGCACCACACCACGCACGTTCAGGGGCCACGTTATCGGCCCCTTTTTTTACCGGGACCCATGCGCCAGGGGCGGATTGGTATCTGTTTGCGATCTGCGGCACAGGCTCGACCCCAACGCCCGCTTTCTTTATGCTTTGGCGAAATGGATCTGTCGCAGGAGCAGCAATGCCACGAATCAAGATTGAAATGCCGCAGCACTTTACCTTCACCACCGAGCTGCCGGTACGCATCAGTGATATCAACTACGGCGGACACCTGAGCAACGACTCCATCGTGTCACTGATTCACGAGGCCCGGGTACGCTTCCTGGCCCAGTACAACTATGGCGAGCTGAACGTCGAAGGGGTTGGCATGATCATGACCGACTCGGCGGTCATCTATAAGGCGGAAGGCTTTCATGGGGATCTGTTGCAGATCGATGTCGGCATCGCTGACTTCAACAGGTACGGCTGCGATTTCTACTATCTGCTCAGCAACAAGCAAACCGCAGTGGAAGTTGCCCACGCCAAGACAGGCATGGTGTTTTTTGACTACGAACAGCGCAAGGTCGTGGCCGTACCGCAAAAATTCCGCGACCGCATGATGAAAAACACCTGAATCCGGTACGCCTCGCCCCGGGGCGAGGCAAGCTCTGGATAAACGCGCAACGCCAGGGCCTCAGCCCCCGTCAAAACCGCCATACTCTTCGTAATGGTGCGCTGCCAGATTTTCAAACCGGGTGTACTTGCCAATAAAAGCCAGCCGCGCGGTGCCTATAGGCCCGTTACGCTGCTTGCCGATAATGATTTCGGCGATACCCTTCTGCTCGCTGTCCTCGTTGTAGACCTCATCACGGTAGATAAACATGATGACATCGGCGTCCTGCTCGATGGCCCCGGACTCTCGCAAATCCGAGTTGACCGGGCGCTTGTTGGGACGCTGTTCCAGGCTTCGATTGAGCTGCGACAGCGCCACCACCGGGCATTCCATTTCCTTGGCCAGGGCCTTCAGGGAGCGGGAGATTTCCGAAATCTCGTGGGTACGGCTCTCCATCTTGGTACCCTTGATCTGCATCAGCTGCAGATAATCGATCATGATCAGGGCCAGGTCACCGTGCTCGCGCTTGATACGCCGCGCCCGGGCACGCATCTCGTTGGGGCTGATGCCTGCCGTGTCGTCAATATAGAGCGGCTTGTCCCGCAGCATGTTGACCGCCGTGGTGAGTCGCGGCCAGTCTTCCTCTTCCAGCTGACCGGTACGCACCTTGGTCTGGTTGATGCGCCCAAGCGATGACAGCATACGTGTCACCAGCTGGTCGGCGGGCATTTCCAGACTGAACACCAGAACCGGGCGGCCACTGAGCATCAGGGCATTTTCCACCAGGTTCATGGCGAAGGTGGTCTTGCCCATGGACGGACGTGCCGCCACGATAATCAGGTCCGAAGGCTGCAGACCCGTGGTGCTTTCATCCAGGTCATCAAAGCCGGTGGACACCCCGGTCATGGCTTCGGCGTTGTTGAACAGTGTGTCGATGCGTTCAACAGCCTTTTTCAGCAACGGATTGACCGGTTCCGGCCCCCCCTGATTGGGGCGGCTTTCGGCAATCTGAAAAATCTTGCGCTCGGCATCGTTGAGCAATTCCTCAGGCGCCATCCCCTCGGGATTAAAGGCACTGTCGGAAATTTCCTGCGATACCGAAATCATCTGTCGCAGCAGCGCGCGATCGCGCACGATCTCGGAATAGGCACGGATATTCGAGGCACTGGGCGTATTGCGTGCCAGTGTCACCAGGTAGTCGAGCCCGCCGGCCGCTTCAAGCTCGCCGACCCGGTCAAGCTCTTCCTGTACCGTCACCACATCAACCGGCTGATGGTTGTTGATCAGCTTTTCCATGGTGCGGTAGATCAGGCGGTGGTCGCGGCGGTAAAACAGGCTCTCGGTCACCACTTCGGATACGGTATCCCAGCTGCTGTTATCCAGCATCAGTCCGCCGAGTACCGACTGCTCCGCCTCTATTGAATGTGGTGGCAGCTTGATACTGGCCAGATCATCGTCATGCAGTTCAGAAAAGTCCATCGTCTAACCCAAAAGCCGAACACAGTGAGATAACTATCAGTGACCCATAACGGCACATCCGCAGGGCATCGCCTGCTGCGGGAACGCAATTAACCCCAGAAACACAAAAGGCACTGCGCAGTATTCTACGCAGTGCCTTTTCAGCAGACAAATTGTCAGGCGTGATTATTCGCCGACAACGTTCAGCTTGATTGTTGCATTCACTTCAGCATGCAGCTGCAAGTTGATTTCGAACTCGCCAGTGGTGCGGATAGCGCCTTCTGGCAGACGAACTTCACTTTTCTGAACAACAATGCCGGAACCGGAGATCGCATCAGCGATATCACGAGTACCGATGGAACCGAACAGCTTGCCTTCGTCGCCAGCTTTGGCCACAACGGACAATTCCAGTTCGTTCAGCTGTGCGGCGCGCGCCTGAGCATCGCTCAGCTTGGCAGCAGCAGTCGCTTCCAGTTCCGCACGACGCTCTTCGAACTTCGCAACGTTGTTTTCAGTGGCAGATACAGCCTTGCCCTGAGGAACCAGGTAGTTACGGCCGAAACCGGCTTTAACGTTAACCTTGTCACCCAGGTTACCCAGCTTGCTTACTTTTTCGAGCAGAATAACTTCCATCTCGTAACCTCTTTCGTTCTGCAAACGCGATTGCAGTACTAAGTCTTGGCCGGTATGCGTCGACGGATATCGACCAGGCTGTCTATCACAGCCAGCAACACCAGCATCGTAATCAGGTAAGGGCCCAGCACCACGACTGCCATGTAAAACATGATCAGCCAGGTCGCCCCCACTTTCCGTTTGGCCACGCTGCCGTGAACCAGAGCCAGACCGGCAAATACCAGCGGCAATACCAGTAATGGCAACCAGTGCACCATTACGAGACCGACCTGCGGCCCCAGCGCCAGCACCGCCATGATAGACAGTGCCAGTGACGGGTTCAGTCTTAACCGGTGAAATTCCTCGCGGAATCCACCGGGGTTGTACAGGACCGACTGCCACCAGCGCGCCAGCACCAGGCTGGCCAGCATCATGGCGGCGTGAGCGGCACTCAGGCCACCGGCGAACAACTGGTACCACCAGTCGGCGCCAAGCTCTGCACCCGGCACAGTCTCCTGCGACTGCACCAGCAGCTCCTGCACTACCTCGACCAACTGCCCCAGAACCTCGTGCAGCATCTGCTCCAGAGCGATGCCGGCGAGTACACCCACGGGTATCAGAACCGCAAGGGTGTTACCCCAGGACACTGTCCGCCTGAGTACCACTGCAAGTACATAGGTACCCAGGATAACCAGAACGGGGGTCGGATCTCCGACCAGCCCCCAGGCTCCGGCCGGAAGCAAGCTCCAGGCCAGAAGTCCGGTACCGTCGGAGGTTCCTCGTCGAAGAGTGACCAGCCCGACGGCTGCTGCGCTGATCCAGTACATCATCGGCAGCATGGTGGCAACAAGCACCACCAGTATCGCCTGCGAGCGGCCGCGCATTATCAGCTCAGCCAGCTTGCGCATGACGACTAACCCGGCTTACAGGTGGCTGTCGGTGTACGGCAGCAGAGCAACAAAGCGCGCACGCTTGATTGCAGTCGCCAGCTGACGCTGGTAGCGCGCCTTGGTGCCAGTGATGCGGCTGGGTACGATCTTGCCTGTTTCGGTGATGTAACCTTTCAGGACGTCCAGATCTTTGTAATCGATCTCTTTAACACCTTCTGCCGTGAAACGGCAGAACTTGCGGCGACGGAAAAAACGAGCCATGGGATTTCTCCTCAATCAAATAAAAGGTGGGGTTACTCGGCAGCAGCTTCTTCAGTCGCTTCAGCCGGTTTCTCTTCCTGCCTTTCGGGCCGGGAATCTTCACGACGCGGCTTGCGCTCTTCGCGGGATTCAGCGGCTTTGATCGGAGAAACATCAGTGATCGCTTCTTTACGACGGATGAACATGTTACGCAGAACGGCGTCGTTGTAGCGGAACATGTTTTCCAGCTCGTCCAGAACTTCCTGGCTGCATTCTACGTTCATCAGAATGTAGTGGGCTTTGTGAGCATTGTTGATCGGGTAAGCCAGCTGACGGCGGCCCCAGTCTTCCATGCGGTGGATCTTGCCGTTAGCACCTTCGATAACGCCGGTGTAACGCTCAACCATCGCAGGAACCTGCTCGCTCTGGTTCGGGTGAACCAGAAATACGATTTCATAGTGACGCATTGGAACTCCTTTCGGTTTTACAGCCTTCGACGAGCCCTTGCAGGAAAAACCTGTGTCTGCACGCGAAAGCAAG
>JBFGZM010000130.1:0-9042 GCA_041586815.1 Marinobacterium sp.
GAGCGCGCTCGGGCGCAGGCGCTGCCAGGGTGGGCTCAGGCTGGCCAGGCTGGCATTGATCAGCACAAGGCGGTCAATGTCCAAGGGGTAGCGAAGCGCCCAGGCTGTTGCGACCATGGCACCCATGGATAACCCGAGAACCCTGACGGGTAAATAGCTGCCTGCGGGGCGGGTGTCTTGCAGGTGGAGCACGCGTGTGCGCAGGTATTCCACGAGGGCATTCAGCTCCAGTGGGCTTGTCATGCGATACAGCTGACCATTGCCCGGAAGGTCCGGGCACAGTACCGGTGCCCGCAGTGTATCGGCGAGCTGTTGCGAAAAATCTCCCCAGTGGCGGGATTCGCGCACCAGACCGCGCAGCAGCAGCCAGCCCGGGTTTGCAGATGCGGTGTTGCTGGCCGGATGAGCGGGTCGGAAGATCCGTGTCGTGGTTTTCATCAACGGCGCAGGTCCTGATACCAGCGTTGCAGCGCTTGTTGTTGCTGCACCTCTCGTGCGGCATGTTGAGGTTGCCAGGACTGCCACGAACGCGTGGCACGGATCATGAACTCGAACAGGCTGTTGTGATGACGCATGATGCGCCTGTGACGGTGCGGTACCAGCGGGTTGAACAGGCCGCGAAAACTGGTGATCTGGCGCAGGTTCTTGCGGACCCAGAGCCAGGAACCGAGTTCGAGTGTCAGTGGCAGGAATACCGCTGGCAGATCGGGGTTGGTATTCTGGCGCAGCAGGTGCTGCTGGTACAGGTGATCCCAAAGATCACCGTGGGTGCGGTATTGATGACACTGGGGCTCGAACAGGTAGCGATGATGGGGGTTGGCCCCTTCATATAACGCGACCAGCGCATGTACGTCGGCCAGCTGTTCCAGTGGGCGGGTACTGCCGGCATAGGGAAACCAGAGTCGATCCCGCATGCCAAAACCCGAATGGCAATCCAGCGACAGGCACAGCGGTGCTTTCGCAATCTCGCTGTTTACCAGTGCGCAGAGCGCGGCGGCTTCAGCCTGCATGGGTTGATTCAGTGCGCCACGATACCAGGGCAACCAGGCGCCGATACGGTGCCCTGACACAAGCCAGGGGCAGGGGCTGTCGGCGTTTTGAGGTCCGTTGCGCATCAGGTCAACGCCGTTGGCATTGGCGCGGGCGCCCCGCGCCATGCCGGCAGGGTTGAGCAGCGGGCAGACGACGAGGCGTATATGTCGCAGGTCCTCCTGTAGTCCCTGGTCCCACGGCAGGCGTGCCAGCAAGGTTTCAAGCTGGGTCAGCAGCAGCTGGGTGCCAATACGTTCGACACCATGAATCCCTGCGGTGAGCAGCAGTACGGGAGCGGTCGGGACCGGATTGCCCAGGCGCAGGGCATAGAGCGGGTATTGATAGGCCCCGTCGCTAATGTCTGCAAGCACCTGTACATGCATCTGGTTGCCTGTTCGTTCGATGAGACGCTCCAGAGCATCAAGCTCCGGCAGGGCGCGGTGGCTTTTACGCCGACAGAGAGTTCGATGGGAAGCCGACTTTGGATTGTTTGCGCCCAGAGATGGGCATTCGTGAACGGGAGGCGTGGTATGACACTTGGCGTGAGGTGGTTTCATGGCTGTCCGGTTTGAAGGCTGGCCAGCCTGAAATGGCTACGCCACGCAACGGTTTATGGCACTGCAGTTTAGCTGTTATGCTCGCGGGCGTTCCCGGTTTAACAAAGGATTCACACAGAGTGGTTTTATACCGTCAGGATCCAGTAGAAGACCTTTCAGAAAGGTCACGCGCGAGGTATCCGGTACGCCGGGCACTTTGTCTTGTGCTCACCGGTGCCGTAGTGCTTCTGGCAGGCTGCAGCGCCATGAGATCGCAGCCTGCTGTTGTGGTCACAAAGACCGTTCCGGCCCAGTCTGAAAATCCCCCAGGTACCGGCCCCGCGACGATGCCAGAGAGACCCCGGCTGGAGGCTGCCGGTGCTGTCGATACCGCAGCGCCGCGAACGAAATTGACACCGAATCCGCGCGAGACAGTTGCCAGAGACCGGGCTCAGGTACAGCGTCTGGCGTTATTGCCTGCAAAGGTGCTCGAAACATCGGGCCTGGCACACATTGATGGTCGCCTCTGGACCTTAAACGACAGTGGCGATGATGCGTTGATTTACCAGTTGACCGAGGACGGGCGTGGTATTGCCAAGCAGCTCTACCTGGCAGGTGCAGACAATGTCGACTGGGAATCCCTGGCCCTGGACGATCGTTACCTGTACATCGCCGATTGTGGTGATAACCGGGGACGGCGCAGGACGCTGGATCTGTATCGCGTGGCGCTCGATGAGCTGAGCGCACCGGATGGCAGCCGGGTGAACTATAGCCACGGCCAGTTTCGCTATGGACAGCGGCTTGAGGTAACGGCATCCGACAGTCACAATTTTGATTGCGAAGCCATTACTTCGGTGGGTGATGAACTCTGGCTGTTCAGCAAGAATCGCGCTGATGGCAATACCGAGCTGTACCGGCTCGACAAAATGGCATCGGATCAGGCGGTTTTCCCGTGGCGCACTTATCCCGTCGAGGGGCTTGTCACCGCGGCGGACTATGATCCCGTTTCCAGCCGCCTGGTATTGCTGGGATACAGCCGGCAGCGCTTCTTTGGCCACAGCTTTATCTGGATTATACCGTTATCTAAAGTCGGAGATCGGTTGACAGGCCAGGTGCCTGACTGGTCTCAGGCGCAGCGTTACCGGCTGTCGGCTTATGCCCAGTGGGAGGCGATCAGCTGGGACGGGGCCCAGCGCCTGATTCTGAGTAGCGAACGCAGCCCCCTGTCGGATGCGCAGCTGGGTGAAATTCGCCTGGATGCCCACGGAGTGCCCCTGGCGCCGAACCTGGATCCGGATAGCCCGTCGCTCTGGTAACAAATCCGGCGCACCATTGCGCAATCAATTGATTTATAATGGCGCCCACACGTGCTGCGGGACGGGCCTCTGGCCCTGAATACCGGCGGCGGAATCACGAATCTGACTCAAAAGCTGGTTTGATGCTGCAAATCTATAACACTCTGAGCAAGGATAAAGTGCCGTTCGAGCCGATCGAGACGGGCAAAATTCGCATGTACGTCTGCGGCATCACGGTGTATGACTTCTGTCATATCGGCCACGCCCGTGTCATGGTCTCCTTCGACGTCATTACCCGCTACCTGCGTGCCCGTGGCTGGGATGTCACCTATGTTCGCAACATCACCGATGTTGACGACAAGATCATCAAGCGGGCGGCTGAAAACGGTGAGACGCCGGATGAACTGACCGGTCGCATGATCGCTGCCATGCACGAAGACGAAACACGGTTGTCCGTGTTGCGACCGGACATGGAGCCGCGCGCTACCGCCCATATGGACGATATCCTCGCCCTGGTGCAGACCCTGATCGAGAAGGGCTTTGCCTATGTGGCCAGCAATGGTGATGTCTATTACCGGGTCGAAAAATTCGAAGGCTATGGCAAGCTGACACGTCAGAACATCGACGAACTGCGCTCCGGCAGTCGCGTAAGTGTTGAAGAGGCGAAGGAAAGTCCGCTGGATTTCGTGCTCTGGAAGGCTGCCAAGCCCGGCGAAGTCAGCTGGGGATCCCCCTGGGGGCCGGGACGCCCGGGCTGGCATATCGAATGTTCAGCCATGTCCAAATGCTGCCTTGGGGATACCTTCGATATCCACGGCGGCGGGCCGGACCTGCCGTTCCCGCACCACGAGAACGAAATCGCGCAATCGGAAGCCGCCAATGGCGTTCAGTACGTCAATACCTGGATGCATGCAGGCCCGGTAAGGGTGAACAGCGAGAAAATGTCCAAATCCCTGGGCAACTTCTTCACTATCCGCGATGTGCTTGAAAAGTACGATGCCGAAGTCGTGCGCTACTTCCTGGCTGGCGTGCACTATCGCAGCTACATCGATTACAGCGAAGACAGCCTCAAGGAAGCGCGCAGCGCACTTGAGCGCTTTTACCAGGCGCTGGCATCGGTTGAGTGCGCAGACAGCGAGCCTGAAAATGATTTCGAAGCGCGCTTTTATACAGCCATGGACGATGACTTCAATACGCCCAAGGCGCTTGCGGTGCTGTTCGAGCTGGTCAGTGAGCTGAACCGTGCCGTGCGTGAAGACAGCGAAGAGGCAGGCAGGCTGGCTGCCCAGCTCAAGCGCCTGGGGGGAATCATTGGCCTGCTGCAGCAAAGCCCCGATGCCTTCCTCAAAGGCGAAGACCGTGCCGGTGAATTGGGGGCCGACGCTATCGAGGCGCTGATCGTGCAGCGCAAGGAAGCCCGCGCCAACAAGGATTTTGCCCTGTCCGACAAGATCCGAGATGACCTGGCCTCCCAGGGCGTTATTCTCAAGGACGATCGCGCCGGTACAAGCTGGTACCGCGAAGGCTAAAATCGCTCACAGGCTTTGGCGAGTCCCTGCAGTGTTAAAATGAAAAAGGCGGCGTTGGCCGTCTTTTTTGTATGCATGATAAGGGCTTAGGGCTGATATTCAGTTTAATTTCACTCTGGTTTTTTAAGCTTCAGCTCATGACTCTTATACTTTTTTGCAAACGTCCTCGCCCCGGGGTTGGCAAGCAGCGTCTGGTGCCTGCGCTGGGCTCCCATGGTGCTTTTCGTATTGCCGAACTGCTGCACCAGTGTGCGCTGGCCCAGCTGGCCAGCTGGCCACGCACCAGGGTTGTGGCCTGCGCCGATACCGATGACTGCGATGCCTATCGCAATGCCTATCCGTGGATTGAAAGGGTGGTCGCACAGCAGGGCGGCAACCTTGGCGAACGCATCAATCGGGTTGATAGCATTCTGCGTGCTGAGGGTCATGAGCGACAGCTCATTATTGGCTCTGACATGCCCGAGCAATCCCCTGAGCTCGTTCGTGCTGCATCATCCTTGCTGGACAGGCACGATGTCGTACTGTCGGCTGCAACTGACGGGGGCGTCACTCTGATGGCAGCACGCCAGCCCTGGCCCGACCTTGAAGGCCTTCCCTGGAGCACACCTCAGCTGGGCGAGGCTTTGGTTGAATGCTGCGAACAGGCAGGTTATTCGATCGGTTGGGTTGCCCCCTGCGATGACGTTGACACTATTGAAGACCTGCGCCGCCTGCAAACATCTCTGGCTTCGGATACCCGAGCGCCACAGCAGGCACTGCGCACACTGATACAGGAACTGATCTGATGGAACCCATTCGAAGTCGAGACTGGTACAGCACCCCCGAAGGTCAGCCGCGGGGCTATATTCGCCCCCATGCGCTGCGTGAACTCTGGTTTCACACCGGTACGGCCTGCAATCTGAGCTGTCCGTTCTGCCTTGAAGGCTCCAAGCCTGGTGATGATCGCCTGCAGCTGTTGAAACTGGCAGATGCCGAACCCTTTATTGATGAAGCCACAGAGCTGGGTGTGGAACAGTTCTCCTTCACCGGGGGCGAGCCCTTTCTGGCAAAAGACCTGATACACATTCTGCGTCGGGCGAGCGAAGTGGCGCCTTGCCTGGTGCTGACCAATGGCACCGATGCGCTGCACCGGCGTATTGATCAGCTGGATGCGCTGCACGATAGCCCGCATCCGGTAAGTTTTCGAGTCAGTATCGATTCCATTGATCGGGCCGAGCATGATGCAGGCAGGGGAGAGGGCAATTTCGATCGGGCCTTCGAAGGGCTGAGGTTGCTGCATGCGCGGGGTTTTCATGTCTCCATTGCCCGTCACATGAAGGCAGGTGAAGATACCCCGGTAGTTGCGGCACAATACGCAGCCTTGATGGTAGAGCAGGGGTTGCCGGCAGACCTCACCCAGGTGGCTTTCCCTGACTTTTTGCCGCCTGGAAGCCATGCGGAAGTTCCCGGTGTCACAACGAACTGCATGACACAGTTTCAGAGTGAGGAAAGCCGGCGCAATTTCATGTGTGCTTTCAGCAAAATGGTCGTCAAACAGAATAACCGCATGCGTGTTTACGCCTGTACGCTGGTGGACGATGACCCGGAGTACGATCTGGGTTCCAGTCTGCGCGACGCGATGGAACAGCAGGTCAGCATGAAGCACCACCGCTGTTTCTCCTGTTTTCGTTATGGTTCGTCCTGCAGTGAAATCTGACCGGTCGGGGATCAAGCTCAGTGTAATTATCCCGATTGGCCCTGCAGAGCAGGGCCCGTTTCCCTTGTTCGACGCACTGGCGCTCTTGCCATCGAACTGGGAGGTGATATTTGCCTTAAGTAAAAACCGGGATGATCTGCCACTCTGCTGCAATAAAAGAGTTTATACCGTTATCTCCGAGAAAGGCCGTGCAATCCAAATGAACACCGCGGCCCAGGCAGCCAGGGGGGAGTTCCTCTGGTTTTTGCATCTGGACTCTCAGTTAACAACGCAGGTTATTCGAGCGCTTGAACAGGGGATCGCCACCCGACCTGATGCTTTGCATTATTTCCTGCTGGAGTTTGCCGGTGATGGTGCCGGACCGATGCGTCTGAATGCCCGGGGAGCCAACCTGCGCTCGACCTGGCTGGGTGTTCCTTTCGGCGATCAGGGGTTTTGCCTGAAGGCCTCGCAATTTCATGCAATGGGGGCTTACAACGAGTCAGCACCTTACGGTGAAGATCATCTGCTTGTCTGGCAAGCGCGCCGGGCCGGGGTTGAATTGAACACACTGGAGGCAAGACTCTGTACCAGTGCCCGCAAGTATCGCCAAAAAGGGTGGTGGTATCTGACCGCTCTGTACCAGTGGCGCTGGATTCGTCAGGCTATTCCGCAATTTGCGGCCTGGGTTATCGAGCGTATCGGTCGAAGTCCGGGTGCCGGCTAACCCCGCAGTGGAAATCAATACGGCAGCGGTTGACGCTGGATCACGCAGGCGCTTTTGAGTACATTTGAAGGCTGTAGCTTTACCGTACCGGTGCACGGCGCCTTTCAGATTCTGATTCGATGTTCGCCGGGTCAGGCCGATCCCGGGGACCTGGACCAGCAGGTGTGGGTCTCGCCGTTACCGCACATGGAACTCCTTGCTATCGGATGCGGTGATCTGTCTCTCACATGCGCATGCTGTCGTTGGAGTGTCTGTGGTAACGGTAACCTTGGTCAACATTCTTGTTGTGGTGCTCGCGATCAGCATTCACTACGAATTTCTGTTTCGCATGACGCTGCTCCTGCCAAAACTCAGAATAAAGCACCGATTCAGGATAGTACTGGGGGTGTTTGGCGCATTGACGGCGCATTCCCTCGAGGTATGGATCTTTGGTATTGCCTACCATGTCATGCATCGTCTTCCAGGGTGGGGAGAGCTCAAGGGTAGCGATAACGGCGACTTGCTCGACTGCATCTATTTTTCATTTACAACCTTTACTACCCTGGGGTTTGGGGATCTGCAGCCCATCGGCCATCTCCGGTATTTAACCGGCATTGAATCGTTAACCGGACTGCTGCTCATTACCTGGACAGCGTCGTTTCTCTTTGTCGAAATGCAGCGTTACTGGGATTCGCGATAGCCGGGGACAATCCAGGCAGCAGGGAAGGGTGAGCGGAATGGTATTCGCAGGCTCGTCTGTTACGACTATTGTTACCTGATTCAGCGCCGGGTTCTTGCTGCCGGCAGCAAGAACCCGGCCGGCGCGCAAGACGTCCAGCGGTGTTGTTTAGCGCTGATCGAGATTATTAGCCGCTTCCAGGGTGTTTTCCATCAGGCAGGCGACGGTCATGGGGCCAACGCCGCCGGGTACCGGCGTGATCCAGCCAGCGCGTTCGGCCGCTGTATCGTACTCGATATCACCCACGAGGCGACCGTCGTCGAGCCGGTTGATACCAACGTCGATCACCACAGCGCCGGGCTTGATCCATTCGCCTTTTACCAGTCCGGGTTTGCCCACGCCCACAATCAGGATTTCGCCACGGCCAACGTGTCCGGCGAGATCCTGTGTGAAGCGATGGGTGGTGGTTACGGTGCAGCCTGCCAGCAGAAGCTCAAGGCCCATGGGGCGACCCACAATGTTGGACGCACCCACAACAACCGCCTCCTTGCCATGAAACTCGATACCGGTGGATTCCAGCAGGTGCATGACGCCCTTGGGTGTACAGGGACGAAGGGCTGGCAGGCGCTGAGCCAGGCGTCCCAGGTTAAAGGGGTGAAAGCCATCGACATCCTTGTCGGGGCGGATACGCTCAAGAATCGCATTGGCATCAAGCTGATCCGGGAGTGGCAGCTGTACCAGAATACCGTCGACCTCGCTGTTGGCATTCAGGCTGTCGACCAGCTCCATCAGTTCGTTCTGCCCGGCGGTTGCCGGAAGGTCGTAGGAGAGGGACTGAATGCCGACTTCCTGGCAGGCATTTTTCTTGTTGCGTACATACACGTGGGACGCCGGGTCGACACCAACCAGAACCACGGCGAGGCAGGGCGCGCGCTTGCCTTGATCCAGACGCTGCTGAACACCCTGGGCCACATTGTTACGCACCTGGGCTGCTATCCGCTTACCGTCAATTATGTTTGCAGTCATCGTTGAGCTGTATTCCTCGAGGCGTCTAGTAAGTTAACTGGCGCGGATTTTCTCATGGTTACAGGTGTGCGGCCAAGCGCGTATTTCGCTAATTGGGGTTCGACTGTTACCTTGGGCGTTTTTCCCGTTGTCCAAGGTCTTATTGGGGCGACTCGCGGCAGCGCTGTCGGTAACAGCCGGTAAAATTCGTGGTTATTCTGTAACCAGTATGATTTTACTGAAAAAACTCCTACTTTTTAGTTGACGCCGCAAAATGCCGGCCGTAGTATATGCCGCTCCTTTGGACAGGTCGCTGGCAGCCTCTGGTAGCAAGTGCAGGTTTAAAGGCGGGAGCAATGCGCCCGTAGCTCAATCGGATAGAGCAACGGCCTTCTAAGCCGTAGGTTGCGGGTTCGATTCCTGCCGGGCGTGCCATGCTGGCAAGTTGCTGTTCGAGAAAGCTGGAAAGCAAAAATCAGGTCGTGGTGGGCGTAGCTCAGTTGGTAGAGCCCCGGATTGTGGCTCCGGAGGTCGCGGGTTCGATCCCCGTCGCTCACCCCACTTCTCATCGGGCCTACTCCGGCC
>JBFGZM010000131.1:0-9039 GCA_041586815.1 Marinobacterium sp.
CTGATCTTCATCGCCATTCTGTACACCTCCATTCCGGGCGTGGCGGGCTTTGGTCGCGTCAACCTGATCAACACCATCAATGGCGCCGATAATACCGGTACCAGCTATGCCGAAATGCCAAGCTGGTTCAAGAACTGGGAAAACTCGGGCCTGATCGGCTGGTACGACCATAACGGCGACGGCAAGGTACAGTACGCTGCGGGCAATGCGTTCGAAGGCGGCAAGCCGGAATTTATCGCCGGCACCGGCGAGCAGGGGCAGCGCATGGTCAGCAACCCGACTCTGGTGCCTGCGCCGGTGAATGCGGCGCCCTTTGCCAATGAAGTCTACGTTGACCGTGACATCATGGTGCTGGCGAACCCCGAGATTGCCAACCTTCCGGCCTGGGTTATCGCCCTGGTGGCCGCAGGTGCGGTGGCAGCGGCGCTGTCGACAGCAGCAGGCCTGTTGCTGGTTATCTCGACGGCGATCTCCCATGACATGATGAAGAAGACCATCAATCCGAATATCACCGACAAGCAGGAGCTGATGTACGCACGTCTTGCGGCCATAGTGGCGATCTGTATCGCCGGCTACTTCGGCATCAACCCTCCGGGCTTTGTGGCTCAGGTGGTGGCGCTGGCCTTCGGCCTGGCCTGTGCATCGGTGTTCCCGGTTATCGTCATGGGCATCTTCAGCAAGCGCATGAATACGGAAGGTGCGGTGACAGGCATGCTGGTGGGTCTTGTTACCACCATGGCCTACATCATCTACTTCAAGTTCATGGGTGGCAGTGCGGATCAGTACCTGTTCGGTATCTCGCCGGAAGGTTTCGGTACCGTGGGCATGATCCTGAACTTTGTCAGCGCCTACATCGTGGCGTCCATGACGCCGGCACCGTCTGAAGAAATTCAGCGCATCGTTGAGGATATCCGTATCCCCCGCGGCGCCGGTAGTGCCCACGCCCACTGAGTACCCATATCTCAGGGTGTGAGCTTTACTGACTAGCAAGAACAAAGGCACACCGGCTCAGGCGGGTGTGCCTTTTCAGTTTCCGGGGTCGTCTATCGGTGGATAGCCAGGCCCTGCACGGGAGTCTCTATGTCCTCGACATTCAATTTCGACAACCTGCCCTTCAGCCTGCTTGAGCCGGGCGAGCAGGCGTTGCTGCAACAGAGCCTGGATATTGCCTACTACCAGCAGGGTGAGACCATCGTGGCGGCCGGCGGTGAGTCCGAGGGGGTCTATGTGATCCTCAAGGGCCGGGTCAGCGAGAGCGAGGAGCGCAGCAGGGAGGGTGCTGAGGTGGCCGAACAGGTATTTGTGCAGTATCAGGCGGATGACTATTTCGGCGGCTGGTCGGCCATTCGGGGTCGTGCGATTCACAACTTCGTCGCGGTGGAGGAAACCATCTGTCACATACTGCCCACCCGGGTGCTGCTGGAGCTGATCTCCAGCAATTCGCTGTTTGCCGATTATTTCCAGCAGAACCTGGCGGTCAAGTCAGAGATCGTGGCGCAGCAGGATCAGGATCAGGACATGGCCGAGTTCATGCTGGCCAAGGTCAGCAGCGGGCTGGTGCAGGCACCACTGATCGTCGACGAAGGCACCAGCATCAGCGAGGCCACGGCGCTGCTGCGCAGTCACAAGGCGGATTGCGTACTGGTCCACAAGGGCAATCGCTATGGCATGATCACCAAAACGGATCTGCTGGAGGCGCTGGTGCTCGATGGCCTGCCACAGAGTACCGATATCGCCCAGATAGCCCACTATCGCCTGATATCGGTGAGCCCCGATGACTACCTGTTCAATGCCCTGGTGATCATGACGCAACAGCATATCGAGCGGGTTGTGGTCATGCAGCAGCAGGAGCTGGTGGGCATCGTCGCACTGACCGATATTCTGAGTTACTTTTCCAGTCACTCCCATGTGATCGGGTTGCGTATCGAGCGTGCCCAGAGTGAAGCGGAACTGCAGGAGGCGGCACAGCGGCTGAACAGCCTGATCAAGTCCCTGGTGTCCCATGGCGTGAAGGTGCGCTTTACCATGGACCTGCTGGCGGCCATGAACGGCCGTATCATGGCCAAGCTGTTTGACCTGATGATACCGGCAGACATGCAGCCTCACGTGTGCCTGGTGGTCATGGGCTCGGAGGGGCGTGGCGAGCAGATACTCAAGACCGATCAGGACAACGCCCTTATTTACCGAGATGGTCTGAGCTGGCCCGAAATGCACCAGACGCTGCAGCGCTTCAGTCAGGGGCTGATCGAATTCGGCTTCCCGCCGTGCCCCGGTAATATCATGGTCTCCAACCCGGCCTGGGTGAACTCCCTGGGAGACTGGACGCAAAACCTGAGTGACTGGGCCGAAACCCGCGAAGGTGAGGCACTGATGAACCTTGCCATTGCGGTGGATGCGAAGCCCGTGGCGGGCAACCCGGCGCTGTTCAAGGCCGGGCGCAACTGGTTCTTGCGTCACCTGCGCAACAATGACCTGTTCTTTGCCCAATTCACCCGGGCGGCGCTGGAGTTTGATACGCCGCTGACCTTCTTCGGCAGCCTGCGGGACAAGGCGCAGCTGGATATCAAGAAGGGCGGGATCTTTCCCATCGTGCATGGCGTCCGGGCCATGGCGCTGGAGTATCGGGTGCTGGCCACCAATACTTTCACCCGTATCGAGTCGCTGGTAGATATGGGACAGTTGCAGGCGGAGCAGGGCACGGAGCTGGGGGAAGCGCTGGCGCTCTTTGTGCAGTTGCGTTTGCGCCAGCAGATGCGAAGGCTCGAGGCCAGCGGCGATGGGCGGGATCCGACGCCCAACCTGATCGAACTTGCGCTGCTGAACAAGATGGAGCGGGATCTGCTGCGCGATGCGCTGCACATCGTGAAAAGCTTCAAGAAGCACCTGGTATTGCGTTATCGCCTGGAGGTTTGATGTTCTTTCCCAGAACCCTGCGCCGCTTCAAGGACCGGCTTGACCATCGTCATGGCGAACACGGGGCGCTGTTCGAGCCCTACCGCGGCGATGAGGTTGTATCGCTGGACTGCGAAACCACCAGTCTCAATGTGGCCGAAGCAGAAATTCTGTCTATTGCCGCCGTGCGAATACGCGGCACCCGGGTGCTGACCAGCGAGCGGCTGGACATTCGTCTCAAGCCACCGGCGAGCCTGAGCGCCGACTCCATCAAGATCCACAAGCTGCGTGCCGCGGATCTGGCGGATGGCATGGAGATCGACGAGGCGTTGCGGCTGGTGCTGGATTTTGTCGGCAACAGGCCCATTCTCGGTTACTACGTCAGCTTTGATGTTCGCATGCTCGACAAGTATCTGCGTCCGCGCTACGGCTTTGGCCTGCCCAACCGGACTATCGAGCTATCCCATGTCTATCACGACATTATCAAATGGAAGTCCATCGGCGGCACCGTGGATCTGCGCTTTGACACCATTGCCTCCCGACTGGACGTGCCCATCATTGAACGGCATACCGCACTCGGTGATGCCATCACCGTGGCGTTAATGTATGTACGCCTCAAGCACGGCGAAGCGCCCAGTGCCGGGCACTGAGATCAGCCTCCGGGGATGCCTGGTGCATGGCGTGAAGGTCGGGTAGGTGACGTGCTGTCAATTTTAAATCGCTAAACTGGCTTGATAATTGCTTTCATCTAAGTCGATAACTAACTTATTGACGTTCTGGTGACAGCATTTTGTCGTATTTACTTCCTGATGGACTTGTTGGGGTGAAAAAGCGACATATAATGTCAAAATGCTGCCAGGTTGGCGGGGGAGACAGCAATGGTTGAACGAGCCGATATCAACAGCGTACTGATGCAGATGCGGGCACTGCAGGCCCAGGCACAGCAAGGCGTCACGCCGATACAGGCGCCCGGCGTACAGCAGGGCCCGGAAGGCGTGGACCGTACCGGTTTCGGTGAGCTGCTGAAGAATGCCGTGGACAAGGTGAATGATCTTCAGGGGGATGCCAAAAAAATGGCGGTTTCCTACGAGCAGGGCGACCCCACCGTCGATCTTCCCCAGGTCATGATCAGCATGGAAAAGGCCTCGGTATCATTCGAGGCCATGACCCAGGTACGCAACCGTCTGGTTTCGGCCTATGAAGACATTATGAAGATGCCGATGTAATACGGGATCCCACAGGAATCAGGGCGGCTTCACTTGAATGGATAATACCCCGGCGCAACTGGAAGGCGGCAAGCGTGGTCTGATGGCCGGCTTCAGCAGTCTCAGCATACTTCGGCAGATCGGCCTGATGGTGGGCCTGGCAGCCAGTGTTGCGATCGGTTTCGCCGTGGTGCTCTGGTCGCAACAGCCGGATTACCGTGTTCTGTTTTCCAACCTGTCCTTTGCCGATGCCAATCAGGTCATCGAGCAGCTGCGCCTGTATAACACGCCCTACAAATTCGATGCCGATGGCCGCGCCATCCTGGTACCGCAGGAGCATGTGCACCAGGCGCGGCTGAAACTCGCCGCAGAAGGCTTCACCGCTGACAAGAGCGTGGGCTTTGAATTGCTGGATCAGGAGCAGACCCTGGGCACCAGTCAGTTCATGGAGAATGCCCGTTACCGCCGTGGGCTGGAAGGCGAGCTTTCCCGCACCATCGCCAGCCTGGTGGCCATTCGCAGTGCCCGGGTGCATCTGGCGATTCCAAAAAGTACCGTGTTTATCCGTGATGAGCGCAAGCCCAGTGCCTCGGTTTTTGTCGAGTTGTTTGCCGGCCGTCGCATTGAGCCTGCGCAGGTGAGCGCCATCGCCAGCCTGGTGGCCTCCTCGGTGCCGGAACTGGATGTGCGCGATGTGACAGTGGTGGACCAGAAGGGGCGGCTGCTGAATACCCGCGATGTGGATGAAGACGTTGTGCTGGCGGGCAAGCAGCTGGAATACACCCACAAGATCGAAGAAACCCTGCTCAATCGCGTCAACAGCATTCTGCAGCCGGTGGTGGGGCTGGGCAACTACCGTGCCGAGGTGTCGGCGGATATCGATTTCAATGCCGTGGAACAGACCAGCGAACTGTTCAACCCGGACCTGCCGTCGCTGCGCAGCGAGCAGACCGTCGAGGAAAGTCGTGCCGGTGCACAGGCTGCTGGCGGTGTGCCGGGGGCGCTGTCGAACCAGCCGCCGGGCCCGAGTGCCGTGCCGGAAGTGGCTAATGGCGGGCTTGGCGGCGCGGCGGGCACAGCTCAGTCCGGCAGCAGTCGTCAGCAGGCGGTGCGCAATTATGAGCTGGATCGCTCCATCAGTTATACCCGCCAGCAGATGGGTCGTGTACGCCGCCTGACCGTGGCGGTGGTGGTGGATGATGTGCCGGCTCGTGGTGAAGAAGGCGGCGGGCAGCGTCAGCCCTGGTCGCAGAATGAGCTCGACCGGCTGCGCATCCTGGTTCAGGATGCAGTCGGCTTTTCGCCCCAGCGGGGTGACAGCGTCAATGTGATCAACTCGCCCTTTGCCGCGACCGAGCCCTTTGTCGAGGCGGCCGATACACCGCTGTGGCAGCAGGAATGGCTGTGGGATATCGTCAAGCAGGTGCTGGCTGCGCTCTTTGTGCTGCTGCTGGTGTTTGGTGTGCTGCGCCCCATCCTGAAAAACCTGGCGGTCCCCGCCGGCGAGGACGGCAAACCGCGTCTTGGCAGCAGCGGCAATGTGGCCGCGGAACTCGAAGGGCTTGAAAGTTCCGATGTGGCGGATGACCGCGTAACCTTTGGCAGCTCGGAAGAAAACTTTCTGCCTACGCCCAATGAAAGCTTCGAATATCAGATCAACACCATTCGTAGTATGGTGGCCGAAGATCCTGAGCGGGTGGCGCAGGCGGTACGTCAATGGGTAGCAGAGCATGACTGATGAGGCCGGGGGCGGTGCCCTGGAGGATATTGAAAAGGCAGCGATACTGCTGATCAGCCTGGGTGAGGCCGATGCTGCCGAGGTGCTCAAGCATCTGGGGCCCAAGGAGGTTCAGCGCATCGGCTATGCCATGACACGGCTGAACAATGTGCCGCAGTCCCGGGTCGAGGCGGTGGTATCCGATTTCATGCATGTGGTCAGCGATCAGACCGGCATCGGTATCAACAATGACCGCTATATTCGCGCCATGCTGAACCAGGCGCTGGGCGAGGAGAAGGCCAAGACCCTGATCGACCGTATCCTGATGAGTACCAATACTTCGGGGCTCGATACCCTGCGCTGGATGGAGGCGCGCCAGATCGCCGAGACCATTCGCTTTGAGCATCCGCAGATTCAGGCGGTCGTGGTCGCCTATCTCGACCCCGACCAGGCAGCCCATGTACTGACCTACTTCGATGACCGGGTTCGGCTCGATATCCTGATGCGCGTTTCTGCGCTGGACCAGATTCAGCCCCAGGCGATGCAGGAACTGAACGACATGTTCGAGGCACAGCTCACCGGTCGCGGTTCCAACAGCAGCCAGACATCGACTCTGGGTGGCATCAAGGCCACGGCCAGCATCATGAACTTTATCGACAGCACGGTGGAGGCCGAAGTCATGGACGGCATTCGCGAGGCCGACGAAAGCCTGGCCGCGCAGATTGCTGACCTGATGTTCGTGTTCGACAACCTGCAGGACCTGGATGACAAGGGCGTACAGGTGCTGTTGCGCGAAATTTCCACCGACCAGCTGGTGATCGCCCTCAAGGGGGCGGATACCGCACTGCAGGAAAAGATCTTCAAGAACATGTCCAAGCGTGCCGCCGAGCTGCTGCGCGATGACCTGGAGGCGAAAGGACCTGTACGCGTCAGCGAAGTGGAAGCGGCGCAGAAGGAAATCCTCACAGTGGCACGTCGCCTGGCCGATGAGGGCGAGATTATGCTCGCCGGCGGTGGCGAAGAACTGATCTGAGGTCGACATGAACCCTTCCGACAAAAAGCCGACACGTATTCCCGCAGCCGATGTGGGCCTGGTATTGCCCTGGCAGTTGCCCCGGGTTCAGGGCGAACATCTGGTGGCGCTGGTGCAGCGCCAGGACTCGGCCGTCGAGGAACAGCTGGAGCCGGAAGAGCAGCTGTTTGGCGGCGCCAAGATGACGCTGGCGGAGCTGGAGCAGATTACCGAGGATGCACGCCAGGAAGGCCTTGAGGAAGGTCACCGTGAAGGGCTCGCCAAAGGGCTGGAAGAAGGGCGCCGACAGGGCCATGCCGAGGGGCTGGCACAGGGCAAGATCGAAATTGACCGTTCGCTGGCGCGCCTCTCGCAGTTGCTGGATGAGCTGGAGGCGCCACTGGCCCAGCAGAGCGAGCAGCTGGAACAGTGCCTGTTGAACCTGGTGACCTCCCTGGCCCAGGCGGTGACAGGGCACGAGCTCGGCAGCCAGCCGCAGCTGATCCTGCAATCGGTGCAGGAGGCGCTGGCGCAATTGCCCAGCGAGGGCGGCGCGGTGCGTATCCATGTGAACCCGGAAGACGAGGTGCTGCTGCAACCCCTGGCGCAGGCGCGGGATCAGTGTGAACTGGTGCCGGATGCCGCCATAAGCCCCGGTGGCTGCGTGGTCAAGACTGCGAACTGTCAGGTCGACAGTCGTGTCGAGACCCGTTTTCGTCAGGCGGCTGATCAGCTGCTCTCCCGCCTGGCCGATGCCGGGCCTGAAGCCCGTTCCGAATGACGGAAATCTGACGCCATGTCCCGTCTGCTGCAGCGCCTGCAACGCCATCTGGATTTCAAGTACAGCGCGGTCCGCCCTTTGGTGGAAGGCCGTATTACCCGCCTTATCGGCCTGACGCTTGAGGCCGTGGGTCTGCAGGTCGCCATTGGTGACAACTGCGAGATTCAGGTGCGCCCGGGCGTGCGGGTGGAAGCCGAGGTGGTGGGTTTTTCCGGCGATCGTATTTACCTGATGCCGCTGGACAGCATCGACGGCCTGCAGCCAGGGGCGCGCATTACTCCGCTGGGGGGTGCCGGTCAGGTGGATGTGGGCCCAGGGTTGCTGGGCCGGGTACTCAACGGGGTTGGCAAGCCGCTGGATGGCAAGGGGCCAATTGATGCCGCCGAGCGTGTTTCCCTGGGGGGCGATGTGATTAATCCGCTGAATCGGCACCCCATCGAACAGACGCTGGACGTCGGCATCCGGGCGATCAATTCCCTGCTCACCGTGGGGCGCGGTCAGCGCCTGGGCCTGTTTGCCGGCAGCGGCGTGGGCAAATCCGTGTTGCTGGGGATGATGACCCGCTACACCGAGGCCGACATTATTGTGGTGGGCCTGATTGGCGAGCGTGGTCGCGAAGTCAAGGAGTTCATTGAACACAACCTCGGTGCGGCGGGTCTGGCACGCTCGGTGGTGGTGGCATCCCCCGCCGACGACTCTCCGCTGATGCGGCTGCGGGCTGCGCAGCTGGCGACCCGCATCGCCGAATATTTCCGTGCCCAGGGCCGCAATGTGCTGCTGTTGATGGATTCCCTGACCCGCTATGCCCAGGCACAGCGTGAAATTGCCCTGGCGGTGGGTGAGCCACCGGCCACCAAGGGTTATCCGCCTTCGGTGTTTGCCAAGCTGCCGCGGCTGGTGGAGCGGGCCGGCAACGGCGCCACGGGTGGTGGTTCAATCACGGCGTTTTATACGGTGCTGACCGAGGGTGATGACCAGCAGGATCCGGTGGCGGATGCGGCCCGGGCCATTCTGGACGGGCATGTGGTGCTCTCGCGCCGCCTTGCCGAACAGGGTCACTATCCGGCCATTGATGTCGAGGCTTCCATCAGCCGGGCAATGCCCTCGATCGTCGGTGAGGCGCATTTGGCGCTGGCGATGCGCTTCAAGCAGTTGATGTCGCGTTATCAGCAGAATGAAGACCTGATCACGGTTGGTGCCTACAGCAAGGGCAGCGATCCCGATACGGATTTTGCCATTGAACGCATGCCGGTGCTGCGCAGTTTTTTGCAGCAGAGCCTCGGCGAAGCCAAGCCTATGGCGCAGTGCATCCAGGAGTTGTCGATGGTGCTCTCGCCGCCACCGAAGCCTGCAATGGGTAACGCCGCTAGCGTGAAACCTGTAGCGGGAGCAAGGCGATGAAAAAGCGTTCCCAGCGCATGGCCCTGCTGCA
>JBFGZM010000132.1:0-8921 GCA_041586815.1 Marinobacterium sp.
AGCTCTGCTGGGGCTGATAGTCCACAGGGTCAGGCGACCTTTTGCCGCCTGACCCTGCAGCAGCGTTACTGCCGTATAAAAGCCCCCGTTCTCTTGCGGCCTGCCAACAACAATAGGTTCTCGCTATGACCACTACGCAGAATGCCAAAGTGCAGACGGCTGACCATGAAAAGGTCGCCAATGCCGCCGGCGGCGACTTCGCGACCTTCAAGGGCGCACAGGTCTCCCTGGCTGACAGTCTTCACCAGTTTTTTCACAAGTACCCGGTCGCCGCACCGACCATCGTACTGCTCGCTGCCATTGCTATGTTTAGCTCGATTATCGGCAGCCGCTTCCTCGATCCCTTCAACCTGTCCCTGATCCTGCAGCAGGTCACGATCATCGGTGTACTGGGGATCGCCCAGACGCTGATTATCCTCACCGCCGGTATCGATCTGTCCGTGGGGGCCGTGATGGTGCTGACCTCCGTGGTCATGGGCCGCATGGCCGTTGAGGTGGGACTGCCTTCAGGCATGGCCCTGAGCATAGGCCTGATCGCCGGCGCCGTGACCGGCTGGATCAACGGCCTGCTGGTGACCCGCTTCCGCCTGCCGCCCTTTATCGTCACCCTGGGTACCTGGAACATCTTCTTTGCACTCAATCTCTGGTATTCGCAGAGTGAAACCATCCGTTCCCAGGAAATTGAAGCCGCCGCCCCCCTGCTGCACTGGACAGGCACGGCCATCGATATCTTCGGTGCCCGACTGACCTACGGCTCACTGCTGATGCTGGGGCTTTTTGTCCTCGTCTGGTATGCCCTCAAATGGACCGCCTGGGGCAAGCATGTTTACGCCACCGGTGATGATCCTGATTCTGCCAAACTGGCAGGTATTCGTACCGATCGTGTATTGATGTCCGTGTATGTGGTCGCCGGCGTACTCTGTGCCGTTGCCGCCTGGGTGCTGATAGGCCGCATCGGTTCGGTCAGCCCGCAGGCCGGCATGATGGCCAACCTGGACAGCATTACCGCCGTGGTTATCGGTGGCACCAGCCTCTTTGGGGGCCGCGGTTCCATCTTCGGCACCCTGATGGGCGCCCTGGTGGTCGGTGTGTTCCGCAATGGCCTGGCCCTGGCCGGTGTCGATGTGCTCTGGCAGGAATTTACCGTTGGCGCACTGATTATTGTCGCCGTTGGCGTCGATCAATGGATTCGGAAGGTATAAATCATGACTACCGACAAGAAAATCGTATTCCAGGCCCGGGGGCTGGTAAAACGCTACGGCCATGTCACCGCCATCGACCATACCGATTTCGACCTGCATGCAGGTGAAGTGCTCGCCATTATCGGTGACAACGGTGCCGGCAAATCTTCGCTGATCAAGGCACTGTCCGGTGCACTGGTGCCCGATGAAGGCGAGATCACCCTGGACGGCAAGCCCATTCACTTCAAGAGCCCGATGGACGCCCGCGCTCTTGGCATCGAAACCGTGTACCAGAACCTGGCCGTATCGCCTTCGCTGGACATCGCCGACAACATGTTCCTGGGTCGCGAGCGCCGTCGCCCCGGCATCCTGGGGTCGGTGTTCCGCATGCTCGACAAGAAGGGCATGCACGATGAAGCCAAGGCCAAACTGGCAGAGCTGGGCCTGCTCACCATTCAGAATATCAACCAGGCGGTGGAAACCCTGTCCGGTGGGCAGCGTCAGGGGGTTGCCGTAGCCCGGGCCGCCGCCTTTGCCCGCCATGTGGTGATCATGGATGAACCCACGGCCGCCCTGGGTGTGAAGGAATCACGCCGGGTACTGAACCTGATAAATGACGTGCGCGCCAAGGGCCTGCCGGTCATCCTGATCAGCCACAACATGCCCCATGTGTTTGAAGTGGCCGACCGGATTCATATCCATCGCCTGGGCAAGCGTATCGCCGTCATCAAACCCGATACCCACACCATGTCCGAGGCGGTGGCCATCATGACCGGCGCCCTGAACCCCGAGGATCATCCCGCCGGCGCCTACGCCGCCTGAATCGGTTTGGTGCGGTCGCAAGGCCGCGCCTTTTTACCTTTTAACCCAGCCTCCCTGTCAGGACACCGCACGCATGACCACCTTGCTCGACAACAACTTTCTGGGCATTCAGCACCTCGGTATCCCGGTCACGGATCTCGAAGCCTCCCGTGCCTTCTACAGCCGCCTGGGGTTTGAGTGCGTCATGGAAAAAACCTTTGACGATACCCAGGGGCCGGTCACGGCGCTCATGGTGCAACGGGCCAACATGGTTATCGAGCTGTACCTGCTGCCGGATGAGGAGCGCACCGAGATTGGCCGCCGTCACGATGGTCATATCGACCATATCGCCTTTTCGGTGGCGGACATTGACCGCGCCTTTGCCGATATCCGCGCCGCCGGATTCGAAACCCTGCAGCACGCCCCCATTACACTGCCCTTCTGGCGCCATGGCTGCCGCTACTTTTCCATTCGCGGCCCCGGTGGTGAAAAGCTCGAATTCAACCAGATCCTTGCCGCCTGAGCCCGAAGACCGCACAGCGCCCTGTTCAACAAGGCGCTACGCTTGGAACCCCAACAATGGTTTAATGCCGCTAGCAACCCAATTAGGATTTACCCACTACGAATCACGAATTGCCAACCACCAATCACCCATTTCGAATCCCGATTCACCCACCACAGCACAGGAGATCGCCATGCCCGCCCTCAAGCCCCTGGCACTGCTTGCCGCCCTGCTGCTGAGTCCCCAGATCCAGGCACAAAGCCAGCAAACGCCCGAACCTGCTCCCCTGACCTCCATTGGTATCTCTGTATCCGACCTGGGCAACCCCTACTTCGTTGAAATCGCCCGGGGCGCCGAAAGGCGTGCCCGGGAACTCGGCGGTGACCAGGTGCGGGTACAGGTGGTTTCCAGCGCCTATGACCTGCCCCGCCAGGTGCGCCAGATCGATGCCTTTATCAGCGACGGCGTACAGCTGATCCTGCTGTCGGCGGCGGACCGCGACGGCATCGCACCGGCAGTACAGCGCGCCCGCGAAGCCGGCATTCCCGTGATTGCGGTGGATGTGGAAGCCGCCGGCGCCGATGCCACCATCACCACCAACAACCGGGAGGCCGGAATGCTGGCCTGCAACTACCTGGCGCAGCGAATCGGTGGCAGTGGCAAGGTGGTGATCATCAACGGCCCGGCGGTGTCCTCGGTGGTTGAGCGCGTGCAGGGTTGCCGCGATGCACTGGCGGGCTTCACCGGCATCGAGCTGCTGTCCGACCGCGAGAACGGCGGCGGCGCCCGGGAAGGCGGGCTTGAAAAGATGACCACCCTCATGACTGCCTACCCTGATATCCAGGGCGTATTCACCATCAACGACCCCTCGGCACTCGGTGCCGAACAGGCAGCGCACCAGGCCGGGCGCAGCAACTTTGTCATCGTCAGTATCGATGGTTCCCCCGCCGCCTTCGATCAGCTGAAAACACCCACCAGCCTGCTCGAAGCCAGTGCGGCCCAGTTTCCAGGACGCATTGCCGAACGCGCCATCGATACCGGGCTGCAGCTACTGCGCGGCGACACTCTCACCGAGCGCCGCATTCTGATCCGCCCGGAACTGATTACACGGGAAAACGTCAACGACTACCACGGCTGGAATAGCCCGGATTTCGGCGAGCAAGCGACACCTGGCCCCTGAGCGGCCAACAGAACAAAAACATAGCCAGCCACGGCGCCCTCCAACCGGAACCTGCGCGCCTTGTCAGTGCGCAGTGCACGATCGACCCGCATCTTAAAGTTGCGGCTAGACTGCTGATCACCACGTCAGCGGCTCGCCTGGTCCGGCAAAGTCTTGCAAGGAGGCTAGATGCCTGTAACTGAAATACTGGACGCCCTGCTCGACGGCACCATGGTCACGCCATGGCGCTGCCGCTGGCAGCCCTGATGGCCTTCGCCGCCGGCCTGATGCGCCTCAGCGAACGGCGCCTGCTGCTGTGGCTAACCGCATATTCTAAACAAAAAGCCCGTCTCAGCCTGGCTGCGACGGGCTTTCGCTTACAGGCAGCCAGACAAATCAACCCGTTGTCTGGCATGGCAGTTGCGATAGTCCGCATGACACCGACACAACAACAAAGGTTAAATGCAATGAGCTCCTATACGCTGCGTGCCGATACAGCGGCCTTTATCGATCAGCCCACCAGCTTCTGATTGGCGATGAGCGCCCCGAAGCCAGCAACACGTGCATCGCAAGCACTTCGACAATGTGGTCGCGGATATCAGTGGCATCGCCAGTGGCATTCGCCTGGGCAATGGCATGGACCCGAGCGTACAGATGGGGCCACTCGTTTCAGCCAAACAGCAGCAGCGGGTATTTGGCTATATCGAGCAGGGGCGTGAGAGCGGCGCCTCTATCGCCGCCGGAGGCACCATGAGTGGGCCGGGTTTCTTCGTCACCCCCACCGTCATCGCCGATGTCGATCACCGCTCGCCGCTGGTCCAGGAGGAGATCTTCGGGCCTGTACTGGTCGCCATGCCGTTCGATGATATCGACGAGGTTGTACGCATGGCCAATGACAGCCCCTATGGCCTGGGGGCCAGCATCTGGTCCAACGACCTGTCGGCGGTGCACCGCATGATTCCGCGGATCAAATCCGGCAGTGTCTGGGTCAACTGCCACACCGCGCTGGATCCCGCACTGCCGTTTGGTGGCTACAAGCAGTCAGGCCTGGGGCGTGAAATGGGGGCCGACGTCATTCATCACTACACCGAAGTGAAATCGGTACTGATGCAGATCTGACCCCTTGCTGCGACGCCGCTATACTGCAATTGATCTCAAACGGGGCAGACGATCAACCCGCCTGCCCTGCCAGTGGCTCAGCCCACCGGCATTTGAGGTGTTGATAGCGGTGCACGCAACCAAGGGAGATTTCAGATGAACAAGTTCAATATCGAAGCCTGGTGCAAACCCGAAGGCGCCGAAAAATCGTCCCCGATGGGGTTAATCAGATTCAGGGTCACCGCGGACATGCACCTGAAGCTCGCCGCCGCCGAAGATCAGCTCAATGACAGCAACGATCGCCTGGAACTGGATATCGATCTGGAACAGGATGGCCTGGCACTGGAAACCCCACCGGAGTGCGGCGCTCTGAAAGGCTGCAAGTTTCACGTCTATCGCCACCGCAATGACAATCGCGCCCATTTCTTCCTCGTTGGCCAGCGCACCAGCGACAATGCCCTGGTCTATTCCAACGCCATCGTCATCGATCAGCTCGGCTGATATGAAGGCCTTGCAGCTGCCTCATGATTGAAAAAAATCCCCGCCAGGAAAACCTGACGGGGATCAATAAACGGTCAGAGCAACGTGCAACTGGCAGGATGGCGGAGCTTTCGAAAATGCCACTCAGCAGTGTCTGCCAGCATTCTCGCCATCACTTCTGGCGAAGGCGCATCTCTTCTGCAGACAAGCGAATTATGCCCCGCACCTCCCGGGCCCACCCTTCACCTTGAGTGGGATATTGCTACGACTTTAGCAGCAGCTCCCCCTGCCAAACGGGCAACTGTTTTGCATTCCTGAATGCTCGCGGCTACTTGAAGGAAATGGATGCGAGAATTCTGCGTTCGCCCTTGAACGGCTGGCGCGCGTGCAGCACGGTATGGTTGTTGATCCAGAGCACATCGCCCGGCTGCCATTTGAAGTTGACGCAGGATGCATCCATCTGGCGAACCACTTCATCGATCACGGCGGCATCCATCGGTTCTCCATCGGCGGTCACAACCGCGGTTTTGCCATCGTTACGGGCATCGTTCCAGCCGGTGTACACCGCGACGATGGAGTTGAAGAACACCTTCTGGCCGGTTTCCTCATCGAAGCGAACGGCATCCAGCACCGCGGTCTGGGTACGCACGCTGCCATCGGCCAGCCACTCCCAGTTCATGCCCACCTCACGCATTTTTGCTTCGGCTTCGGCCACCGTGGTGACATTGAAGGTTTCCTTCCAGGAACGGCCGATGGCGGATTCAGTATCGGTGACCGCCGGCATCACGCGCACATAGCGCACGCCCTGCTGTTCGATTTTTTGTGCGAACTGCGGTGCAAACTGCTCAATTTTGCGGAAGATTTCCCCGGAATGCAGAATCGAGGTTGCGCCACCTTCCTCGGATGCCACGTCGCAGTAAAAGAAAATATAACCCGGCGGCGTCGGTACCTGGGCCATTTCATGGTGAAACGGAATGGTTTCCGTCGCCGGTGACTCGTTCGCCGTCACAATGCGCGAAGTGGTGACCTGGCTGCGCGGTGCCGCACCACCGATATAAGGCATGTTCTGGTAATCGGTGGCATTCAGCATGTCTTCAAACGCCTGCTGATCGGGTACCGCAAAACCGCGCAGCAACAGGGCGCCATGGCGGATCAGCAGATCCTGCAGTTGTGCCCGGTTCTCATGCACCCAGGCATAGGCCGCCTCTGGCTGCTGTGCCGCGGCATCATCACTGGGCGTAACGACCAAAGGAAAGTCGAGCCCGTTGACCTGTTTCTGACCGTCTACGCTGGAAAAACTGATGCTCATATTTATGACTCTTGTTGTTGGCGGTTAGGATCAAATACTGCCAGCAAGAACACCGACAGGTATAAATCAATAATGAATGAATCGATAAGGGCAACATTAGCAACGCCGAAACAATAAGTAAATCAATTGTGAATGAATTTATGCATTAATACCGGGATAGCGAGACTAAGCGGTTGTTATACAAGATTCAAAATCGAGAAATTTCGTCTTGCAGATACAAAAAGGCCCGGGATCGACCCGGGCCAGACAAGCGAAAACGCGTGGCATATCACGCCTTGGATGGATCAGTACTCGAAGGACAGACCACCTTCGGTGAGAGTAATGGCCTTGCCTGTTGCCGCCGAATGCTGGGCTGCCAGACCGATTACCACCGCCTTGAGGCCGTCATCCAGGGTCACGTCCACCGCGCTGCCCTCTGTCAGGGCACGGTAGAAGCCCAGATGCTGGTAGTAGGTGGAGCCATTGTGATCACCCGCGGCCAGAATGCTGGGGTCCACCGGGATCTCGGCTTCGATGGGGCCCTTGGGGTCGCGGGGGCTCAGCACCACCCGCGCAACAGGTGCCGGCCCCAGGGTTGCCTCTGGCCAGAAGCGGCCCGGACCAGGGACAAAACATTCAAGTTTGCCCTTCGGACCCACGGCACAGATTTCTTCCTGGTAGCGCGAGCCTTCAGCAAACATGTTCAGCTCGAGCATGGAGCGCTTGCCGCTGGCGAAATCCACTACCACATAGGCATTGTCCAGGATATCCGGCCGCTCCCCGCTGTAGCTTTCATCCAGATGGTTGTTGTCCTGCCCCGCAGAGGCATAGACCCGCACCACCTCATCCGCCGCCAGCAGGCGCATCAGGTCAAAGAAATGACAGCATTTCTCCACCAGGGTACCGCCGGTGTTGCGGTTAAAGCGGTTCCAGTCGTTAACCTTTTCCAGGAAGGGGAAGCGGTGCTCACGCACACTGAGCATCTGCATTTCGCCCACATCACCCTGCTCCAGATGTTTGCGCAGGGCAGTGATTGGCGGCATGTAACGGTATTCCATCGCCACCCACAGCGGTGCCGGATGACGGTCTGCCGCCGTTTTTACCGCTGCAACCTGGTCCAGCTGGGTGATAACGGGCTTTTCGATCAGTATGGCCAGATCAGTGCGGTCCAGGATTTCGAGCAGCTGCTCGGCATGCTGGTAGTTGGGCGTGACAACCACCAGCGCATCCAGCCCCGGCACCTGCAACAGCTCATCAAGGGTATCCAGCATCAGGGCATCAGGCGCAAGGAGCGATGCCTGCTGCTTCATGTGCGTATCGGGTTCGGCAATGGCGACCACCTGTGCACCCTCGATCAGAGACAGATTGCGCAGGTGTTCCTGCCCCATCATGCCGCAACCCAAAATACCGTATCTGACGACCTTGCTCATGTGTATGTACTCTCTGGTTTTATTATTACTGGAAACAGACAGATCAAAGTGCACAGCCGATAGCAGCTACCGGCACGGCTCCCCTGTCGGTCTTGCATTGATCACTCGGATCAGTGATGAATCATTTATGGATGAATTTACGGCAGCTGCACCGACCCTTGTTGTCAGGACCAGCGCGCGAAATAACGACACCTCTGCGGATCAAACCAGGTGCGGGAAAACTCTTCCACCTGATTACTGTTGGACCAGCCCTTGCGCTCCACCCGCACCAGGGTGCTGCCCACCGGGAGCTCGAGCTGTTCACAGACCCAGTCCGGCGCCACCACGCAATCGATACGATCCTCCACCCGACCGATCCAGAAGCCGAATGCTTCGCGGTAGTGCATGTAGAGAGATTCGTGCAGATCCTCCGCAACCAGGCTGTCGGTGTGGCGGTGATCGATCCAGATTTCCTCCGCTGCCACCGGCTGGTTGTTCAGATAGCGCTTGCGCCGGATCGACCACAGCTTGGCTTCGAGGTAGTCCATCTCCAGCTGCTTGGCGACTTCCGGCTCCTGGCGCATCGCCACATTCAGGGTGTCGGCGCGGGGTACACCCCCGCCACCAATCAACTCCAGGTGAAAAAACTGATAGATGGCCGTACCGGTGGGCGCGCGTTTGACATAGGTGCCTGAGCCCTGCCGCCGCTCCAGCAGGCCATCGTTTTCGAGCTTCGCCAGCGCCTTGCGAAGGGTACCCACGGCAACGCTGAGGCTGGCGGCCAGCTCCGACTCTACGGGCAGGCGCTCGCCGGGCTGCCAGTGGCCGGCGCCGATCTCACGGTGCAACAGCTCACCAATCTGAATATAAAGTGGCAACTTCTTGGATTTTCCGTTTTTCAACACAGCTGATTCCTTGATGTCTGCCTTCTCAACGTATTCGTGATGGCTCGTTACAGCGCGCTCTCACGGCACCCCTGGGGCAGCAATGAATGACCCAGCGC
>JBFGZM010000133.1:0-8918 GCA_041586815.1 Marinobacterium sp.
ACCAAGGCCGAAACCCTGTGGAAGGTCGTACTGCCCATGACCAGCCCCGCCATCATGACCGGTGTGATTCTGGCGATCGCCCGGGCTGCGGGTGAAGTTGCACCACTGATGCTGGTAGGTGTGGTCAAGCTGGCACCGAGCTTGCCGCTGGACATGAACTACCCCTACCTGCATCTTGATCAGAAATTCATGCACCTGGGCTTCCACATCTACGATGTGGGCTTCCAGAGCCCGAACGTGGAAGCGGCCCGTCCGCTGGTTTATGCAACAGCGCTGCTGCTGGTGGTGGTGATCGCCCTGCTGAACTTCTCGGCCATTGCGATCCGCAACCATCTGCGCGAGAAATACAAAGCGCTTGAAATGTAACGCAGGCCTGACGCGCTGACTTAACAAAGGTTTGAGACATGACTAGCAATATGAAATCCCATGCGATCGACATTTCCTCCCTCAAACGCGATCCCCGTGTACTGAACATGGATGACGAGGAAATCACTCTGCGGGTCAATGACCTGCGCCTGAGCTATGGCGACAAGGAAGCACTGCACGGAATCAACATGCAGATTCCGAAGAACCGGGTCACCGCCTTTATCGGCCCGTCCGGCTGCGGCAAGTCAACCCTGCTGCGCTGCTTCAACCGCATGAACGACCTGGTGGACGGCTGCCGCATCGATGGTGAAATCCTGCTGGATGACAACAACATCTATGGCCGCAGCGTGGATGTTGCCGAACTGCGCCGTCGCGTTGGCATGGTATTCCAGAAGCCCAATCCCTTCCCCAAATCCATCTACGAAAACGTGGCCTACGGCCTGCGCATTCAGGGCCTGAAGAAAAAGCGCCTGATCGATGACACCGTCGAATGGGCACTGCGCTCCGCCGCCCTCTGGGATGAGGTCAAGGACCGTCTGCACGAAAGCGCCCTGGGCATGTCCGGTGGTCAGCAGCAACGTCTGGTGATCGCCCGCACCATCGCCGTAAAGCCGGAAGTCCTGCTGCTGGATGAGCCGGCGTCGGCACTGGACCCGATATCGACCCTGAAGATTGAAGAACTGATCCACGCCCTGAAAAAGGATTTCACCATCGCCATCGTTACCCACAACATGCAGCAGGCGGCCCGTGTCTCGGACTACACCGCCTTCATGTACATGGGCGACCTGATTGAATTTGGCGTCACGGACACGCTCTTTACCAACCCGGTACAGAAGCAGACCGAAGACTACATCACGGGTCGTTATGGCTGATGCCGTTGCCCTCACAACGATGCGATAACCCGAACAACCGCTACGGAGACAGACACCGTGGAATACGAAAAAGACGGCTACAGCACTCATATTTCCCAGCAGTTCAATGAGGATCTGGAACAGATCCGTACTGAGCTGCTTACCATGGGCGGCCTGGTGGAGCGCCAGGTACAGGACAGCATTGAAGCTCTGCTAAACGGCGACAGCGATCTGGCCGAGCGCTCACTGCGTGGTGACAAGCAGACCAACGACATGGAACTCATGATCGATGATCACTGCACCCGCATTATCGCCCGCCGTCAGCCGGCCGCCAGCGACCTGCGCATGATCATGTCCATTTCCCGTGCCGTGGTGGACCTGGAACGCATCGGCGACGAAGCGTCCCGCATCTCGCGCCAGGCCATAGAGCTGGTAAAGGGTGGAGAATCCCCCCGCGGCTACCAGGAAATCCGCCATATCGGCAGCCTGGTGCGCATCATGGTACGTGATGTTCTCACCGCCTTTGCCCGCAGTGATATCAACCTGGCCTACCAGGTTGCCAAGCAGGACAAGGCTGTGGATCAGGAATACCGTTCCGCCATGCGCTCACTGGCCACCTACATGATGGAAGACCCGCGCTCCATCAGCAGCGTGCTGAATGTAATCTGGGTGCTGCGCTCACTCGAGCGAATCGGCGATCACGTCTGTAACCTGGCCGAGCATCTTGTCTACCTGGTCAGCGGTACCGATGTGCGCCACCAGAGCCTGCAGGAAATGCGCCGCACCGTGAACGAAGGAACCGACACCTCGGACGAAGGGGACGACACCGATACTGACGCCTGAGGCGATGGCGCTACCGTGGCAAGCACGCCGCGGTAGCGCTGCTCAGCAGTAATCGGCGAAGGGAGGAAACAGCGCGATCAGGCCGTCACGGCCCAGCGCCCGCAGGTGCTCGATATTGCGCTCGGGAATAGCATCCGGGTCGGGATAGTGTGCCAGCACCCGGCTCATCTGGCCTTCGCGCAGCAGATGAAACATCGGGTAGGGCGAACGGTTGGTCCAGTGGCTGATATCACTGGCCGGCACACCGCCAAAGCGGTAGTTCGGATGGAAACTTGCCAGCTGGAACACGCCCTCCAGCCCCGCCTCTGCAATCAGCGCCTCGCAGTCTGCCAGCGCATCCAGGTAGCCATAAAAGTCACCCAGCGCGGCCGGCACAATAAGCAGTGTTGTGGCGATATCGTCTTCCGGCGCCTGCTGGATCAATGCCAGCTCCGCCAGGAAATCCCGGGCAACCGCTTCGGAGTCTTGCGCCTGTGACACCGCAAAACGGATCTGGTCACGCTTGAGCACCGCCGCGGCAAAGGGGCACAGATTTTCTCCCACCACCATGATGTCTACCCAGCGACGGGTCAGCTCACGTACCTGTTCGGTATCAAACTCTGATGTGTTTTCATTCATCGCGCGATGCTACCACAAGCCAATGCAAACCGCGCAAGCTCCGCTTGGCTTGAGCCCTGCTACCCGAGTGCTAAGATAGGCCACTTTCCTGGCCCGGACCTCTGTCGTGACACCTGCCAAAGCCCTGACCCGCAACCACTTCCCGACCCGCTGGCGCACCTTCAGGCGACCGTCACAACTGGCTGCACCGCAGCCCTGGCGGAACTGGCTGCAGGACAGGGGCAGCCTGACACAGCGGCTGACAAGCGCCAGCCACGGCCAGTTCAGTGTGCGGCTGCTGCGTTTGGGTTATGGCCGCCCGACCCGCTCCGAAGCCCGCGCTCTGGGTCTGGCGCCGCGGCGCCTGGCCCTGATTCGGGAGGTGGAACTGCTGGGCCGGGGACAGCCCTGGGTCTATGCCCGCTCCGTCTTTCCGGTCTCAACCCTGTCGGGCCCGCAGCGTCGGCTCAAAGGTGTGGGCAGCCGCTCCCTGGGTTCCCTGCTGTTCAGTGACCCGACGATGCAGCGCGAACCGCTGCAGATAGGCCAGCTGCGCCTGCACGGCAGTGCCCCGCTGTGGGCCCGCCGCTCGGTGTTTCGGCTGGCCGACAAACCCCTGCTGGTGTGTGAAGTTTTTTTACCGCCGCTGCAGCACGTAGAATACCCCCTGTACCGGGGCAACAACGGATAACGCCAATGCACCAGCCCCCCGCCACCCCCCCCCTGTCCGAACGTCTGCGTGATCGCCTGGGTGCCTATATCCAGCTGTCCCGTGTCAACAAGCCCATCGGCATCTACCTGCTGCTGTGGCCGACTTTCTGGGCCCTGTGGATAGCCGCAGACGGCGTGCCACCGCTGGATATCCTGCTGATCTTCAGCGCCGGCGTATTCCTTACCCGCGCCGGCGGTTGCGTTATCAACGACTTTGCCGACCGCAAGGTCGACGGGCACGTCAAGCGCACTGCGGCCCGTCCACTCGCATCAGGCCGCGTCAGCAGCCGAGAGGCACTGTACCTGTTCGCCGTGCTCATGCTGCTTGCGTTCATGCTGGTGTTATACACCAATTACACCACGGTGCTAATGTCCATCGGCGGCCTGCTGCTGGCCTGCTGCTACCCCTTCATGAAGCGCTACACCCACCTGCCCCAGGTCGTGCTCGGTGCCGCCTTTTCCTGGGCCATCCCCATGGCCTTTACGGCGCTGGAAGCCGACCTGGTGCCCAATGCCTGGCTGCTGTTCCTGGCCAACCTTCTCTGGACCGTGGCCTACGATACCTACTATGCCATGGTGGACCGGGATGATGATCTCAAGATCGGCGTGAAATCCACTGCCATCCTGTTCGGCGATGCCGACCGTCTCATCATTGGCCTGCTGCAGGCACTGTCCTTGCTGTGCCTGTGTATCGTCGGCAGAAACCTGGGGCTGGGCGGCTGGTACTTTGCCGGCCTTGTCGCCGCTGCCGGCTTCTTTGTCTACCAGGCCTGGCTGGCTCGCACGCGGATGCGCGATGCCTGCTTTCGCGCCTTCCTTAACAATCACTACGCCGGGCTGGTGATCTTTCTCGGACTTGCCGCCGACTACAGTCTGGGCACAGGCGCCTGATCGGCACTTTTTATGCCCCAAAATCCGACGGATTAGCGCTGATTACAGCCGATGTCACATCTCTGTCATAATTTACGTTTGTAATGTTGTCGTCTTAATTGCTACGTACAGAGGCAGGACCCATGTCTGCAGCAAAACGTGTACTGATTGTCGACGATGAAGCGCCAATCCGCGAAATGATTGCGGTAGCGCTGGAAATGGCCGGCTACGAGTGCCTGGAAGCTGATAACGCCCGCGATGCCCACGAACTGGTCGTGAACAGCCCACCGGATCTGGTGTTGCTGGACTGGATGATGCCCGGCATGACCGGCATCGAGTTTGCTCGCAGGCTGCGTAAGGATGCACTCACCGCAGAAATTCCCATCATCATGCTCACCGCCAAAGGCGAAGAGGACAGCAAGGTGAAGGGACTGGAGTCCGGCGTGGATGACTACATCACCAAGCCTTTCTCGCCCCGCGAACTGGTAGCACGGCTGAAAACCGTTCTGCGTCGCACCACGCCCAAGGGTGTTGAGGAACCGGTCAGCGTCGACGGACTGATGCTGGACCCGATTTCGCACCGCGTCACCTCGGACGATGCACCGATCGAACTGGGGCCGACCGAGTTTCGCCTGTTGCAGTTTTTCATGACGCATCAGGATCGGGCCTATTCCCGCAGCCAGCTGCTGGACATGGTGTGGGGGGGCAATGTCTACGTCGAGGAGCGTACCGTTGATGTGCATATCCGGCGCCTGCGAAAAGCACTGGGTGAGCGCCACGACTACCTGGTGCAAACCGTGCGTGGAACCGGTTACCGTTTCTCTTCCCAGGTGGCATAATTCGCCCTCTGGCAACCCGGGACCCCGACGGCTATGCAGAACACTCAGCACGCAATGTTCGTCAGCCTCTGCCTGAGCGCCGTAGCCGGCGCCGCAGTTGGCCTGTTGCTGACCGTGCCCGCCTGGGGTGCCGTTGCGGGCTTGCTGGGCTGGGGCACCTACCAGATCCGCCAGTTCCAGAAACTCCAGGCCTGGCTGCAGTCCAATGACAATAGCGCTCCCCCCGAAGCCACCGGCTACTGGGGGGAGTTGCTGGATGAACTGGCTCGCACGCAAAAAACCGATCGCAGCCGCGAGAAAAGCCTGCAGGCCATTATCCTCCGCTTTCAGCAATCCACTGCTGCACTGCAGGACGCCATTGTTGTCGTGGATCGCAATAATAACCTGGAATGGTGGAACCGCTCGGCGGATACACTGCTGGGACTCAAGGCGTCCTCGGACCAGGGCAAGCCGATCATGAACCTGCTGCGTGATCCGCGCTTTATCCGCTATTTCCGCAAGAGGCAGTATGCCGAGCCGCTGGAGCTGCCGAGTCCGGTCAACAGTGATCTGCACCTGCAATACCAGATCACCATCTTCGGCGAGGGCGATCGCCTGCTGGTGGCGCGGGATATCACCAGGCTGATGCGCCTGGAACAGACCCGCCAGGACTTCGTCGCCAATGCCTCACACGAACTGCGCACCCCCCTCACGGTGATCCGTGGCTACGTTGAAACCTTTCTGGATCAGGACCTGCCACGTCCGCTGGCCCGCGCCATGGGACAGATGCAGGCACAGGCACGGCGCATGGAATCTCTGGTGAACGACCTGTTGCTGTTATCCCGGCTGGAGTCCAGCAATCATATTGCCGATGAACATCAGATCCAGCTGCGGCCCATGCTGGAGCAGATCCATCAGGATGCCGAGGCACTGAACCAGACGCAGGAAAAGAATCACGCTATCAGCCTGCAGCTGGAAAGTGACCTCGACTTGGCCGGCCAGGAGCTGGAACTGCACAGCGCCTTCTCCAACCTGGTATTCAATGCCGTGCGCTATACGCCGGCGAAGGGAAAAATAACCCTGCGCTGGTGGACCGATGCCAGCGGCGGGCACTTCTCGGTCACGGACAATGGCATCGGCATCGACTCCATCCACATTCCGCGCCTGACCGAGCGTTTCTACCGCGTCGATGAAAGCCGTTCGTCGTCCAGCGGCGGCACCGGCCTGGGGCTTGCCATCGTCAAGCACGTACTGGTGCGCCACGGCGCCCGCCTCAGCATCGACAGCCGGCCCGGCAAGGGCAGCACCTTCAGCTGCCACTTCCCGCCGGAAATGCTGGTCGGCGCCGCCGATCGCAAGACCGACACCGCCGACGCCCGGAACTAGAGCATTTTCACGAAACACTTGTCTGTCTATCGAGGTTGCTTTGAGTTTCCTTACTTCGAGGTGGCCGGATATGGGTCGAGGTAAGATGAAAATGCTCTAGCAGCCTCGTTTAACGCAGACGCAATTCCGGCGACTCGCCTTCTACCACCGGCGCATGCTCCTCGACCCAGTACAGGGTCGCCCCTACCACGGCGGCCGGCATCAGTATCAGGTTCAGCACCGGCACCATCATGCCCAGCTGAATCAGACCACCGAAGCCAACCGATGTCAGGCGCTTTTCTTTGAGCAGCAGTTTCATCTGCCCAAAGCTGACCTTGTTGTTGTCCATCGGATAATCGCAGTACTGGATTGACATCATCCAGGCACCGAACAGGAACCACAGCAGCGGCGATACAAGCCCCACCACCGGCACGAAGGTCAGCACCAGCAGCAACAGCACCCGCGGCAGGTAATAGGCAATCTTGGCAAGCTCCCGCGCCAGCGTGCGCGGTACCAGCGCCAGCACGCCCCGCCAGCCCTCATCGGCACTGCGGACACCGCGCAGGTTATTCTCGACCTTCTCGGCCAGCAGGCCGTTAAAGGGCGCCGCGATCAGGTTGGCCACCAGGGTAAAGCTGTAATAGACCACCACCAGAACCACCAGTGCGAGCAGGGGCCACAGCAGGTAACGCAGAAACGACAGCCATTCCCAGTCAGGTAACAGCTGGGTGAGCAGGTAATCGACCCAGCCGTCAAACTGACTCATCAGCAGCCAGATGGCACCGCTGAACAGCAATACATTCACCAGCAACGGGATCAGCACGAAGTTGCGGATAGCCGGGTGAGGTAACATTTTGAGGCCACGCAGCAGATAGCCTGCGCCTTTAACAGGATTTCCTTTCATGACAAACCTTGGGTTCTCGCACTGGAATCGGGGCCCGGGACAGTACTCCCGCGCCCTCTCACTTTGAATCAGCTGATATAGAACAGGTAGGCCTTCAAAGCCACCGCCACTATCATCATCAGCAGGGCAACGCGGTTGATGCGGCTCTCGCCGGCATTGAAGGCAATGGTCGGCTGCCAGAACATCAGCAGCGAGCGGTAATCCCGGGTACGGCGGCCATAGAGCCCCAGCGATACCAGAAACAGCACCACGCCTCCCCAAAACAGCAGTTGTTCCAAAATTCCCAAATACACCATACTGTTGCTACCTGAAAGCTGTTGCGCATGTTTAGGTCCGCCCAGGCGGCCTCCGGAGACATCAAGCCTAACAAATTCAAACTTCAAGAGCTGCATTTGCCGGCTAGCACTTTCGCCGCAGCCTGGCTCTGACCAACGGGAGACTTGCATGAAAGCGATCCGCATTCACGCCTTTGGGGGCCCCGACGCCCTCAGCTACGAGGAAATACCCACCCCCACCATTCGTGACAACGAAGTCCTGGTGCGCAACAAGGCGGCGGGCGTCAATCCGATTGACTGGAAAACCTGCAGCGGCGGCGGCGCGGCCTCCTTTATCGGCAAGTTGCCCTTCGTGCCCGGCTGGGAGTTTTCCGGTGTGGTTGAGCTCGTCGGTGCAGCGGTGGAGAACTTCAAGCCCGGTGACGAAGTCTTTGGCTTTATCCGCTTTCCACAAGCGGCGGGCTGTTACGCCGAGCACCTGGCGGCACCGGTCACCCAGATCGCCCACAAGCCGGCACAGATGTCGTTCAGTGAAGGCGCGGGTATTGGCCTGGCGGGGCTGACTGCCTGGCAGGCACTGTTTGACAAGGGACAGCTGCGTGCCGGACAACGCGTACTGATACTGGCCGCCAGCGGTGGCGTGGGTCACCTGGCGGTACAGCTGGCCAAGGCGGCCGGCGCCCGCGTAACGGGCTCGGCCTCGTCGGCGAACCACGCTTACCTGAAAACCCTGGGCTGCGACGAGGTAATTGACTACCAGACAGAGGACGTCGGCAAGGTGGTGCAGGACATGGATCTGGTGATAGACGGCATGGGAGGGGATGTGGGCATCAATGCGCTGGCGTGTCTGAAACCGAGCGGGCGCATGGTCACCCTGCCCTCGGTCACCACTGATGCCGTGGTACGCGCCGCCGAAGCGGCCGGCGTTCAAGCCACCGGCATTCGAGTAGAGCCCAATGGCCAGCAACTGACAGAGCTGGCTGAGCGCTATGCCACCGGCAGCCTGAAACTGACTCTGGCTGCCGAGATTCCGCTGGCCGAAGCCCGCAGCGCTCACCAGCAAAGTGCCAGCGGACACGTACGGGGCAAGCTGGTGCTTACTATCTAGCGACCCAAGCCATGCCGAAGCCGCAATGCGGGCTCACCAGCAAAGTGCCAGCGGACATGTACGGGGCAAGCTGGTGCTGACTATCTAGCGATCCAAGCCATGCCGAAGCCGCAATTCGGGCTCACCAGCAAAGTGCCAGCGGCCATGTACGGGGCAAGCTGGTGCTGACTATCTAGCGCGGTGTACAGGCAAGCGGATACTGACTATCCA
>JBFGZM010000134.1:0-8914 GCA_041586815.1 Marinobacterium sp.
GACACTACCGGGGGCAGATCCTGACCCAGATCCCCGTCGAGCATACGCACTGGGGTGACTGGCGCCAGCGCCACCCCGACACCCTGGTGCTAAGTTTCGAGACCGGGTTTGGGCGCGACTACGACTCCAACCCCTACGGCGGCTATGCCGAATCAGCGGCAATCTACTTCCCGGTGAAATTCAGGGCGCTGGGGTTTCACCCCAAGGAGCGCGTCATCGGCCTGGTGCTGAACGGCGAGAGCAAAGCCTGGCCTTTCGTCGAACTGGGTAAAACCGATGGTGTGCTGCAGGATCGCCTGGGCGAGACCCCGATTGTGGTGCGCTACAATCCGGAGCACGGTTCGGCCCGGATCGAAGACGACAACGGCGAGCTATTGCCCGCCGTCACGCTGTACTGGTTTGCCTGGGCAGCCTTCCACCCGGACACCGAGGTGTTCCGCCAGCAGGACAAGACCCGCTAGGCTATGCGGGTCTGTACATACCGGTCAGCTCAGCTGCGCTTTGAAAAACTCCAGCGTGCGCTGCCAGGCCTGCTCGGCGCTGGCTTCGTGATAACGGGCGGTGGAATCGTTATGGAAACCATGATTAACATCGGGGTAGACAAAGGCCTCGTAGTCGGTGTTTGCCGCTTGCAGGGCTTTCTCGTAATCCGGCCAGTAACCGTTTACGCGCTCGTCCAGTGCCGCAAAATGCAGCTGCATGGCCGCCTTGATATTGGCGATATCGGCCTTGGGCGGCGTACCGTAATAAGGAGCAGCGGCCAGGATCGTGTCTGGCAAAAGCGCCGCCAGCTGGTTGCTCAGGTAACCCCCGAAGCAGAACCCGACCATGCCGACTTTGCCGCTACTCAGTTCATGCGTTTTCAGCAATTTGGCGGCGGCAACGAAGTCGCCTTCAATCTTGTCGCCATCCAGGGTTTTCTGCATGTCCCGCCCAGCATCGTCATTGCCCGGATAGCCCCCCAGCGAAAACAGCGCATCGGGGGCCAGCGCGACATAGCCGGCTTTCGCCAGGCGCCGTGCTACATCTTCGATATAGGGGTTGAGGCCACGGTTTTCATGGGCCACCAGCACCGCAGGCGCCGGTTTTTCCGCGGAGACACCCGCCGGCACCACAAGGTAGCCCCGCGCCCGGCCATGCCCGTCCGGCGCATCGAATTCGATGTAGCTCGCCTTGATATCGGGATCATTGAAGGACACCTGCTCCGCCTGGGCATAATTGGGAATCAGCGCCCCGGCCACCGCACTCAGGCTGAGTCCGGCAACGCCCAGGGTGCCAAGGCGCTTTAAAAAAGTGCGCCGGTCTATATCGCCATGGGCGTACTCGTCGTACCAGTCGAAGGCTTGCTGCGGGATCTTGAGGGCTGTCGTCTTCTTGCTTGCTGTCATTGCCTGCCTGCTCCTTGCGGGTTGCCGGCCAGAAGCCCGACCGGCGCGAGATAATCCACTGAGTGTAGGCCAAGCTCAACGATAAGACCCCTGGCCGCCGGGCAACTTTGCATATCTTTACGTTCGGCACTGCTGACCGGGGTGACAGGCATGATGGAAGCCCGCTCATTGATACTCAGCCGCGCGAAGCTGCCCTGCCCGCCTGGATGCTACAGCAACAATACAAACAGCAAACAGCAAACGCCCGACGGTCTTTCGAAAAAGACGGTCGGGCGTTGGTGCAATGAACGTTGTCCGGGTTCAGGCCAAGCCCGGTGGCAGCTTTACTGTGCGCGCCTACTCGGCCTCCAGCGGCATGGCCCTGCGACCCTGCTTCCAGAAACGCCACAGGGAGGGTGCCAGCAGCGCAGTCAGTGTCGCAGCAGCCAGGACGTAGGTCATGGGACCGTTCAACAGAATTGCCCAGTCACCACCGCTGATCGACAACGCCCGACGCAGGTTCTCCTCCAATACTTCACCGAGCACCAGGCCAAGAATCACCGGCGCCAGCGAGAAGTGCATCTTGCGCAGCAGGAAACCGAAAATGCCCAGCACCACCATAAAGAAGAGGTCGAAGCTGTCGCCATGGATCGAATAGATCCCGACGAACGTCAGCATCACGATCACCGGCACCAGGTAGGCCTGGCGTATCGACAACAGCCGCACAAAGAAATTGATCAGCGGCAGGTTCATGAACAGCAGCACGATATTGCCGATAAACATCGAGGCAATCAGACCCCAGGCAATCTCGGGATTCTGCTCGAACAGCAGCGGCCCGGGCGTGATGTTGAACATCATCAGCGCGCCTAGCAGTATCGCCGTGGTGCCACTGCCAGGAATCCCCAGAGTCAGCATCGGCACCATGGAGCCGGCCGCCGAGGCATTGTTGGCCGCTTCCGGCGCCGCCAGGCCACGAATATCCCCTTTGCCGAATTGGTCATTATCACCTTCGGCCATGCGCTTCTCGCTGCCGTAGGCCACCGCGCTTGCAATCGAGGCGCCGGTGCCCGGCAGCACGCCAATCAGAAAGCCGATCACCGTTGAACGCAACACCACCCATCGCACCGCGACCAGGTCGGCGAAACTGACAAAACTCTTGCCCACCGGGGTGATCACCAGGTCATTGCGGGCCCACTGTTCCAGCAGGGCCAGCACTTCACTGATCGCGAACAGGCCGATCACCACCACCAGGAAATCCACGCCATCAAAAAAGTTGGGAATGCCCAGGGTAAAGCGCAGCACCCCGGTACCGGAGTCCACACCCACGGTTGCCAGCAACAGGCCAATCAGCACTCCGACCATGGTTTTTACCGGACGACTGCCCACCATGGTTGCCAGGCAGGTAAAGGCAAAAATCATCAGCCAGACGTATTCGGAAGGCCCGAAACGAATAGCCAACTGGCTCAGCAGTGGTGCCGACATAACCATCAGCAACAGCGCCCCCATGCTGCCGGCAAAGGACGACACCGCCGACAGGGCCAGCGCCCGGCCACCCTCACCGCGTTTGGACATCGGATAACCGTCCAGCGTGGTCATGATGGCACCGGCATCACCCGGTACGTTCAGCAGGATGCTGGAAATGCGACCGCCGTACTCGGCACCGTAATAGACACCGGCCAGCAGTATCAGCGCCGATTCGGGCGGGAAGCCCATGGCATAGGCCAGCGGCAACAGGATGGCGACGCCGTTGATCGGCCCTATGCCGGGCAGGGAGCCGATGAGTGTGCCGAGAAAGCAGCCCACCAGAACCAGCAGCAGATTCATCGGCGCCAGGGCAACCGAGAATCCGGTCGCGAGAAAATTCAGAGTTTCCATCGGTTAACCTCCGAGCAGTGCGCCGACGGGCACATTCAGTTGCAGCACATCCTTGAGCAGAAAGTAGCTGCTGACACTCAATACCAGCGCATAGGCCGCGGCGCGCAGCGGTTTCTCGCCAAAGAAATAGCTGAATGCGGTACCGGCCAGGAAGGTGGCGGGAATAAACCCGGCGGTTTCGAACAGCGCGGCATAGGCACCCATCACCACAAGGCCCGACAGCAGTTTCACCAAGATCTTGCGATCAGGAAGCCAGTCATTCTCGCTTGGCCGGATGATCAGCCATAGCGCGGCCAGCGCCAGCAGCACAGACAGCAGGATCGGGAAGGCCTTGGGGCCCAGGGGTTCATACTGGAAGGGTACGTCGAAACCGACTGCCGTCCAGACGATGAGTCCGGACAGCAGCAGCAGAGCACCCGCAAAAATGCGGTCATACATGATGCAACCTCTAGTTGATCAGGCCGGCGTCACGGGCCAGTTCGCGCATATAGCCCACCCGCTCCTTCACATAGCGGTCAAACTCCGGCCCCTGCATTTTGAACGGCATCAAGCCCTTGTCGGCCACGGTCTGCATGAAGGCATCGCTGGTGTAGGCCTTGCCAAACTGCTGCGCCCAGTAGTCATAAGCCTCATCGGAGACCTGCGGGCCAAGGTAGTAGCCACGCAGGATGGTCCACTCGGCATCAATGCCCTGCTCCTGGGCCGTGGGAATCTCTGCAAACTCGCCCTCGAGCCGCTGTGGCGACATCACCGCCAGCACTTTCACCTTGCCGGCTTCAAGCTGTCCCTTCATCTCGCCCACGTCTCCCGGATACACCTGGATGTGCCCACCCATGAGAGCTGCCAGCGCTTCGCCACCGCCTTCATAGGCCACGTAGCGCATGGACTTTGGATCCACCGCCGAGGACTTCATCAGGATCGCTGCCTTCATCCAGTCCTGGCTGCCGACGCCGCCACCCGCTCCCACAACAAACTTCGCCGGATCCTGCTTGATATCCGCCACCAGCTCGGCAAGGGTATTCCAGGGCGCATCTGCCCTCACCATGATCGCGCCATAATCGACCCCCGCAGCCCCGACCCAGCGGGCTTTGGTTTCATCGAGGTCCTTGCCAAACTTTCCCTGGGCGATGTTCAGCAACGAACCCGAACTGAAAGCCACCAGGGCGTTGCCATCACCCGGTCGGCTGGCATTGATATGGTTATAGGCAACGGCACCCACACCGCCTGGCATGAAGGTGACGGCCATCGGCGTTTCCAGCAGGCCGGCGTCGGCGAAACCGTTGGAAATAACTCGGCAGGTAAGGTCAAAACCACCGCCGGGCTTGGCGGGGGCGATACATTCGGGCTTGGAGGGTTCGAACGCCGAGGCATTCAGGCTGACGGTCAGACCGGCCGTCAGCAGCAGGGCGGCTTTGTTGAGTTTCATACTGTCTCTCCGTTTATACTTGTTGTCGCGCGGCGTTAGCGAGCGCTGGATCGAACCTTAAGCCCTGAAACTGACAGCAGCCTGACAGGCGCAACAAAAAATAACGTTGCCCGTTAGCCCGGACCTGTGGAGAATTCAATGCCTCCCGTGGCCGTTTTGCAGAGAAATCCACCGGACAGGACATATCCGCTAACGCCAGCAGGGACACTTCCATGCGCATGTTATTGATCGAAGACAACGTTGCTCTGGCGGATGCCACCCGGGAATACTTTCTGAACCTGGGCCACCCGCTGGACTGGGCGGGCTCGGTTGAGCAGGCAGAGCGCAGCCTGTCCTTCGACGACTTCGACCTGCTGATTCTGGATATCAACCTGCCGGGGCGCAGCGGCTACCAGCTGCTCCAGTCCCTGAGATCCCAGGGCAACAAGATTCCGGTACTGATACTGACGGCAAGGGCGGAAGTGGACGACCGGGTCAGCGCGCTGGATCTGGGCGCCGACGATTACCTGGTAAAACCCTTCGATTTTCGGGAACTGGCCGCCCGCTGCCGGGCACTGCTCAGACGCGAGCGCGGCGATGCCAGCAGCGAAACCCAGTATGGCAATCTGGTCTATAACCAGTCGACGCAAAGCGCCTGCGTCAATGGCCAGCCCGTCGAACTGCGGCCTCGGGAAACCCAGCTGCTGGAGCTGTTTCTGAAGAATCTCGACCGGATACTGACCAAGGACGATATCGCCAACCGGCTCTACACCTTCGATCAGGCCTATACGCCCAATGCCATCGAGCAAACGCTGACACGGCTGCGAAAACAGCTGTCCGACTCATCCCTGATCATCAAGACCATTCGCGGTCTCGGCTACCTCGCCCATGTCAACGACTGAGCCTGGCTACTCGCTGCGCCGGCGGCTGCTGGTACGTACGGCGAGTCTGCTGCTGATCGTTCTGTTCCTGCTCGGCCTGGGGGTGTGGAAATACGCCCGCCAGGCGGCGGATTACTCCTACGACCGCCTGCTCAACAGCGCCAGCCTGTCGATTATTGAAGGGCTCTTCGTACGCAATGGTCTGGTGGATCTGGATTTGCCCTACGCCGCGCTGGAAATGATGCAGCTGGCACCGGATGACAAGGTGTTCTATCAGGTACAGGGGCCTGCCGGCGGACTCATAACCGGCTACAGCGATCTGCCGCAGCCCGACGCCTTCGCCCCCTCGGAGGAGCCCTATTTCTACCATGCCCGCTACCGCGGCGAGCGCCTTCGTCTGGTGATACAGAGCAAGCGGCTGACGGAGCACGCGGTGTCCGGCTGGATTCAGGTAACCCTGGGGCAGACACTGAACGCCCGTCAGGAGCTACTGTTCGATATTCTCTACAAGGCCCTGCTCGCGCTGCTGGGAGTCATGCTACTGGCGCTGGTGGTGGTCTGGTTGGGCATCAACCGGGCGCTGCAGCCACTGAGCCTGATCTCCGCCGCCTTGCAGCGCCGGAGCCTGAACGATACAAGTCCGCTGGACAAGACACCGATCCTGGAAGTGTCACCGCTGGTCGATGCGCTCAACAGCTATCATCGCAAACTGCTGCACAACCTTGATGCCATGAAGGTGTTTATCGCCGACGCCAGCCACCAGATTCGCACGGCCCAGAGTGCCACCCAGGCGCAACTGGATATTGCCAGCCAGGCCAGCGATCCCGCCACACTGCCCAAACGACTGGAAACCATACGCCAGGAACACCTGCGCCTCACCCGCCTGACCAACCAGCTCCTGGCCCACGCAATGGTGGTGCATCGTGGCGACACCCAGCGCCTGGAGCCCGTTGATATGGATGCGCTGCTCAAGCAGTTGCTGACCGAGTGCGTGCGCGATCATGCCCATAGACCGCTTGAGTTCGCCTACCATGGTTCGCCCTCCCCGGCCCGGATACCGGCCGACAGCGTCAGCCTGCGCGAGGCGGTACGCAACCTGCTCGATAATGCCGTGCGTTATGGCCCCGAGGACAACCAGATCGACCTGCGGCTGGTGGTAAAAAATGACATGCTCGAAATTATTGTCGATGACCGCGGGCCCGGCATTGCGCCCCATTTGCGCCGCCAGGCGCTACAGCGCTTTACGCGGTTATCGTCCAGCGTTCAGGGCTCGGGCCTGGGTCTGGCCATTGTGCAAAGCGTGGCCGAAGCCCAGGGTGGCAGTCTGCTGCTGGAAACCAGCCCGCTCGGCGGTCTCAGGGTGCGGCTGCAGCTGCCGGGGAGCGCAACATGAGGCTGGGCCTATTGCTGCTGTTTGTCGTTGTACTGTTTCAGGCTCGGGACCTGATCGTGCCGGACACCTCCGCATCAAGCTCTCCAGCGGGGCCCTCACTGCTGATCTACAGCGCCACCGATCTTGCGGCGATAGAACCGGTACTCGATGCATTCAAGGCCCGCCACCCGGAGATCTCACTGCAGTACCGTGAGTTCAATACGATGCAGCTGCATGACCACATGCAGGCCCTGCCCGAGGGCGAAAAACCGGATCTGGTGATCAGCTCGGCCATGGATCTGCAGGTCCGGCTGGTGAACGACGGTTTTGCACAACCTTTTCTTGATCCGGCTACCGGCGCACTGCCCGACTGGGCCAAGTGGCGCAACGAAGCCTTTGGTTTCACCTACGAGCCGGTGGTTTTCGTCTATAACAAGGCGGCCTTTGCGGACAGGTCACTGCCTCTCACCCACGAATCGCTGGCCACGGCGCTGCGCAGCGACGGCAGTTTCTTTCAGCACCGGGTAGGGTCCTATGATGTGCGAACATCAGGGGTCGGGTATCTGGTCGCCACCCAGGATGAGGTTACTTCGAGCATTAGTGGCCGCCTGCAGGAAAGCCTGGGCCGGGCCTTTACCCAGGTGTATTGCTGTACCGCGCCCCTGCTGGACGCCATCGCCGACGGCGAACTGGTGTTGGGTTATAACCTGCTGGGTTCCTATGCGCTGGCCCGCGCCCGGCAAGATCCGCGCATTGGCGTGATCGTGCCTACCGACTATGCCCTCGTTCTCAGCCGGGTTGCCTTCATCATGAAAGACGCCCCCAACCTCCCCCATGCCCAGCAGTTTCTGCGCTATCTGTTGTCGGCCGAAGGTCAGCAGATTATCGCTCACCAGGGCGAACTGATCGCGCTGCATCCCCAGGCAACGGGGCCGAACTCGATCGCAGCACTCACACAGGATCAGCCGATCAATTTCCAGCCGATCCCCGTGGGGCCGGCGCTCATGGTGTACCTGGATCAGTCAAAACGCCGGCGCTTTGTTAACGAATGGCAAAACGCCCTGCTGTACGATCCGGTCGTACCCTGAGAGTGTCCCACCCTGACTACAGTGCCAGAGCCTGGATCCAGGGACTGGCCCCGTCCCACAGCAGCTTCAGCGACAACAGCGTCAGGACCAGCTTGAGCACCCGGGAAAAATGTTCATTGGGCATGCGATCCAGCACCCTTTTTCCTACAAGGGTACCGGCAAGGCCGGTGATGATCATCAGTGCCACCAGCCCCAGCCAGTCGGAAAATGCAAAGCCAAACAGGCCGAATACCAGCGCCTTGAGGGCATGCTGAACCGACATCAGCGCCGCCATGGTCCCCACCAGAGCCCGACGCTCGGTCAGGGTATTGCGCAACGCTGCAATAACGAAGGTTGCGGTAACGCCAACGAACATCGACACAAAGGCAGTGACAGCCCCCAGCAGCACGCCGGACTTGCCTCCCGCCAGCCGGGTACGCAGTGGCAGCCAGCAGCTGTAGAGAATAAAGCTGCCAATGATCAGCTTGAGCCAGTGCATTGGAATGTTCACGGCGATCTGTCCGCCCAGCAGGCTGCCGAACAGGCACCCCAGGGCAAACCAGCCCACCAGCGACCAGCGAACGTGCTGCTGCATCGCCCAGAGTCGACCGAGGTTCGAGCCCAGCTGAACGGTGCCGTGCACCGGAATCACGGCGATGGGCGGCATGATATTGGCCATCACCGCGATCATTACCGCGCCGCCGCCCACACCCATCATGGCTGTCATGGCCGAGGTGAAAGCACTGATCGCGATCAGAAAAAGAAACTCCCCCTGCGCCAGCGCAGCGGGCCTCAGCCAGTCCAGTAATTCCATCACAGGAAGCCATAACAACCAAAGGGCGCCCATCCTACCACCATCTGCCCTGCGGGTGACGCCTGCGGCGCCGTCCGCTAGTAGGACTTGTAGGGCAGGAACTTGCCGGAGAGTACCACCTGTACCCGGTCGC
>JBFGZM010000135.1:0-8860 GCA_041586815.1 Marinobacterium sp.
CCCCATGGTGAAGTCCTTTTGCGTAAAAGCATTGGCAGTTACAATAGGCGCCGCCTAAAAACGATACGGAAGCGCCATGAGTCAAGTTACCCTCTATCATAACCCACGCTGCTCCAAGTCCCGAGAAACCTATCAGCTGCTGCGGGACCGGGGCATCGAACCCAGCGTGCGCGAATACCTCAAGGATGTTCCCAGCGCAGACGAGCTGCGCGAGTTGCTCGCGGCCCTTGGCATCAGCGCCCGGGCACTGCTGCGCACCAAGGAAGCGGAGTACAAGGAACTGGGGCTCAGTGATACGAACCTGAGCGACGAGTCGATCATCGCGGCCATGGTGCAATGTCCCAAACTGATCGAGCGCCCCATCGTCATTCGCGACGGCCAGGCCCGCATCGGCCGACCGCCCGAGTCCGTACTGGAGATTCTCTGAGGTGTTGTCCCCAGGCCAGGAGCGCCCTTATGTACTGGTGCTCTACTACAGTCGCCACGGCGCCACGCGCACCATGGCGCAGCAAATCGCCCGCGGTATCGAGCAGTCCGGCATCGAGGCAAGGCTGCGCACTGTCCCGGAAATATCCACGGTTTGCGAAGCCACGGCAGATGAAATTCCTGCCGACGGCGACCTCTACTGCAGTGAGCAGGATCTGGCCGGCTGCGCAGGCCTCGCTCTTGGCAGCCCGACACGCTTTGGCAACATGGCGGCGGCGCTGAAGTACTTTATCGACAGCACTAGCGCTCTCTGGCTCTCCGGCGCCCTGATTGGCAAACCGGCGGCGGCGTTCAGCGCCTCCTCCAGCCTGCATGGTGGCCAGGAAAGCACCCTGCTGACGATGATGCTGCCCCTGCTTCACCACGGCATGCTGATCACTGGGTTACCCTACAGCGAGCAGGATCTGCTGACCACCCAGACAGGCGGTACGCCCTACGGCCCTACCCACGTCGCCGGCCCCAAGGCCGGTCGCAACGTCGATGCCACCGAACTCAAGCTGTGCCAGGCCCAGGGCAGGCGCCTGGGCGAACTGGCGGTGAAACTCGCCCCCCGGAGCCCGCAATGAAAACCACCCTCGACAACAACCTTGATGCCAAGGTGCGCATTGCGCGGCTGCTGACCCTAGGCAGCTATGCCGCCCTGCTGGGCCTGCTCAGCGTCTGGTACCTTTGGCTCGCGCCGGCGCCGGGCGATCGACCCTGGGTCGTCTGGCTCTGGCACCTGGTACCGCTGCTCGGATTTGCTCCCGCGGTTCTGCGCGGCAAGCCCCGCGCCCATGCCTGGCTGTGCTTCTTGCTGCTGCTGTTCTTTATTGAGGCCGTGCTGGCCGCGACACATCCGGCCACCTTTGGCCTGGGTATTGCCTACGCCATACTGGTCAGCATTCTCTTCGGCGCCGCCATGTATTATGCCCGCTGGAAGAGCCAGTGGCTTCGCAGCAACCCGCCGCACTGATGCTGGATATTAACCGTCTTCGCGCCGACTTTCCCATCCTGGGCGAAAGCGTCCATGGCCAGAAGCTGATTTACTTCGATAACGCCGCCACCACCCAGAAACCCCGGGTGGTCATCGACGCCCAGTCGCAGTATTACCGCCACAGCAATGCCAATGTGCACCGTGCCTCCCACTACCTGAGCAGCCGTGCCACCGAGGCCTTCGAGCAGGCGCGTCACAACGTTGCCCGCTTTGTCGGTGCAGCCAGTCCGCGGGAAATTATCTGGACCCGTGGCGCCACCGAGGCCATCAATCTGGTGGCCTGCAGCTATGGCCGCTCACAGCTGCGAGCCGGCGACCTGATCCTGGTTTCGACCCTGGAACATCACGCCAATATCGTGCCCTGGCAACTGCTGGCCGAGCAGATTGGAGCCCGTATCGAGGCCATACCACTGCTGGAAGACGGCAGCCTGGATCAGGCTGCCTACCAGAGGCTACTGCAACAGGGGCCGCGCCTGGTGGCGCTGACTCATGCATCCAATGCCCTGGGCACAATCAACCCGGTGGTCGACATGACCCGCGCCGCGCAAAGTGCCGGGGCGCGGGTATTGATTGACGGCGCCCAGTCGACCCCGCACCTGGCCATCGATGTGCAGGCCCTGGGTTGCGACTTCTTTGTCTTTTCCGGCCACAAGGTGTTCGGTCCCACCGGCATTGGCGCCCTCTGGGCACGGGAGAGCCTGCTGGAGGCCATGCCGCCCTGGCAGGCCGGCGGCGAAATGATCGAGCATGTCAGTTTCGCATCGACCCGCTTTGCCGGCCTGCCCTTCAAGTTTGAAGCCGGCACCCCCAATATTGCCGGTGCGATTGGACTGGATGCTGCTATCGGTTACCTGCAGCAGTTTGACCGCCAGGCTCTGGAAAACCACGAAATGCAGCTGCTTGGCCGTGCGCTGCAGCTATGCAGCGAGATTCCGAGCTTTCGCCCCATCGGCACGGCAGCGCAGCGCGTCAGCCTGATGTCTTTCTGCATCCATGACCTGCACCAGCAGGATCTTGGCCTGATGCTGGATCAGCAGGGTATCGCGGTACGTGCCGGCCATCACTGCGCCATGCCCCTGATGCAGCGCCTGGGACTGCCCGGCACCCTGCGTGCCTCCTTCGCGTTTTACAACACCCTGGAGGAAGTTGAGCGATTTGCCGCCGTGCTCGGTCAGATCGTGCGCGAACAGACTCGCAAGCCACCCCAGGAACGGGCTGTTGCAGATACCGCGGCAGACGCGGCCAGCGCCGACAGCCTGTTGCAGCGCCTTGAAGCCTGTCGGGGATGGCAGGCGCGCTACCGGGAAATCATGTTGCTGGGCAGGGACCTGCCCGCCATGACGCAGGAACTGCGCACCGACGCCAACCGCCTGCATGGCTGCGAGAGTCATGTCTGGCTGAGTGTCGAATACCGCGACGGCAGACTCTGGCTGCAGATGGACGCCGATGCCCGCGTGATTCGCGGCCTCATCGCCCTGCTGCTGGCAGCCTTTAACGGCAAGACCCCCTCGCAGATACTGAATTTCGACCTGCAGGGGCTGTTTGAACGTCTGGCACTGATGCAGCACCTGAGCCCATCCCGGGGAAACGGCCTGCTCGCCATTGTAGAGGCGATCTATCAGCAGGCCCGGACGCTGCAGGAATAGGGATCAGCCTGATTCCGGCAATGGGTTCGACCTGATCCGCTACCGTGCTAATCGCTCTGAATACCGGGTACAGTCTCACCAGCCAGACCTGATACGGGTTCCGGATCGCCCATACAGACAATCTGGCGATAGGCATAGCCCGCTTCCAGCATCGGCTTGATCACCTTGAAATAGGGTGACACATCAAAATCCCGTGGCGTAAACAGGCTCGGATGCCGCCGGAACAGCCGTATCGGAAAGCCGCTGCTGTCGGGCGAAACTTCTTGCGGCAAAATAGGATAGGCAACGGCCTGAAAGGCTTCGGCAATCAGCGACGAGCAGATCGCCCGGGTCGGATCGCCACTGCCCAGGTACAGCATGTGCCGGCGCCAGTGCGACGGAACCGGCGGGGTCGGAAACAGAAAGCGCGCCAGGTCAAAGATATTCTTGTGATCATACTGCTGCCCGAGCCGCGCAATCAGGAAATCCGCCATGACCTTCAGCTCGGCGGCCTCAAGCCCCACTGGGCGGCAAATGCGGGTATGGTACGACTCGTAGCGCTGCAGCGATAGCGCCCGCACACCGGCGGATACATCGGCTTCAATCAGTACTCGGGCCTCGGCACCCAGCTCAGGCCCATCCAGCGCATGGCCGATACAGAAGGCGGCGTGGGACCAGGTCGACTGCGTCAGATACTTGATCGCGGTGCTGATACGGCTGGTACCTTCCACCAGCAGCACATCACCCGGTTGCAGGCAGTGGCGCAGCTTATCGGCCGAACTCGTTGCCCGGGGTGCCAGCCCCTCGCGCGGATGAGACAGATAGACCGATAGTCGATGCCCCAGAAATTCCAGCATTTGCCACATAACATGCCTCAGATCCGGTTTAATACAGGGGGCCGCCCCGGACCACGGCGGTCTCTGCACTACCCGAACAGTAGCGTTGCCGCCGCCGCACCACGGATAGCGCCCGGTGCTGTCGTCAAATTGATACTACATCAACACCAGAACTTTGCCATTGTTGCAAATAGCATGATAATACGAGATCAGTCGTTGCAAGGACCTGCCCGTGAATCTCGATAATCTTCGCTATTTTGTCCGCGTCGTTGAAGCCAACAGCTTCACCGCTGCCGCCGAACGTCTGGGCACACAAAAGTCCACCCTGAGCCGGCGCATATCGCAGCTTGAGAATGAACTGGGCATCCGACTGCTGCAACGAACCACCCGCAAGCTGCACCTGACACCGGACGGCGAGGAACTGTTCGAGCGCTGCCGTCCGCTGATCTGCAAACTCGAAGATGCCCGCCACGGCCTGAGTGTCAATCAGCCTGAGCCCCAGGGCCGCCTCAAGCTTACCATGCCCACCGAGCTCGCCCTGGCCATGCTCGACAACCTGATGGCCAGCTTCATGCAGCTGTATCCCAAGATCCAGATGGAGGTGGAACTGACCTCAAGAGTAATCGACATGGTGGAGGAAGGCGTCGACATAGCTATTCGGGTCGGCGCACTGGAAGACTCCAGTCTTATCGCCCAGCCAGTCGCCCAGGTGGCCCGCGGCCTCTATGCTGCGCCCGATTACCTGCGCAGGCACCCGGCGCTGGAAAGCCCCCATGACCTGCAGCACCACCGCTATATTGGCCTGCTGATGCGCACCGATCCGCTGCATTTTGGCAACTGGGACCAGAGCCACAACCTGCAGATGGAAACGCCGCTGCGCACCAACAGCCTCACCTTTATGCGCTACATGGCCAAACGCGGATTCGGCATCGCCAGGCTGCCGTGCTTCTTTGCCCAGCCCCTGGTGGAAAGCGGTGAACTTGAGCCGGTACTGCAGCAGTACCCGGTGCCAAGCATTGCGCTTAACGCCCTGTACCCCAGTCGCCAGCACCTTAATCCCAAGACGCGCCTGTTTCTTGATCACCTCCATACCGAACTGCATCAGCACCCCTGGGTTAGCAATGCACTAATCCAGTTGCCCGGTGTCAACGTAACCTGAGTGGAAAAATGCTCAAGCGCAGTTCTGAATTCTTGCCGCTGCGCGGGTCTACACTATAAAGATACGTTTGTTGCATAGCAGCAATATTGCCCTGTTTCGCTGCATGCAACCTGTTTGAACCACGGCAAGGCTGATCCTTCCAGGGTTCATCTCCCCAGGATCGGAGACCGACCTATGGACAAGTCCATTGTCCGATTTATTCTGCGATACAGTACGCCTCAGCAGATTCGTCTGCTCGTGATGACTTTCTGCTCCTTCCCGCTACTGTATGTTTCGCTGGAACTGCCCAAAATCATCATCAACGACGCCATTGGTGATGCCACCAGTCTCAAGCAGTTTTTCAATATAACCTTCGAACCCATGCATTATCTGCTTGCGCTCTGTGCGCTGCTGCTGGCGATGATTCTGCTGAACGGCATGGTAAAAATGTACATCAACACCTACAAGGGCATCGTAGGTGAACGCCTGGTCCGCCGCCTGCGCTACCAGCTGGTGGAACGCATCCTGCGCTTTCAGCCCAGACGCTTTCAGATGGTCAGCCAGGGCGAGCTGATTTCCACCATCACCGCTGAAACCGAACCCCTGGCCGGCTTCATCGGCGACAGCATTGCATTGCCTGCCTTTCAGGGCGGCACCATGCTGACCATTCTGCTGTTCATGTTCATGCAGGATCCGATTCTGGGAATTGCCTCCATCGCGCTGATCCCCTTGCAGATCGTGATCATTCCGCGACTGCAGCGCAAGATCAATCTGCTCAAAAAGGAGCGAGTGAAGACGGTACGACACTTTTCCCAGCGTATCGGCGAAAGTGTCGATGGCATGATGGAAATCCGCCTGCACGGTACCCGCCCCTATCATCTGGCCGAGTTTTCCAAGATTCTGGGCGAGCTGTTCCGCATCCGGCTGGATATCTACAAGAAAAAATTCTTCATGAAGTTCCTGAACAACCTGATCAACCAGCTGACGCCACTGATGTTCTACTCCATTGGCGGCATCCTGGCCATCCGTGGCGACCTCACCATCGGCGCACTGGTCGCAGCAGTCGCAGCACACAAGGATCTGGCCGCCCCCTGGAAGGAACTGCTCGACTATTACCAGCAGTACCAGGACTCACACATCAAATACGAACAGATTCTGGAGCAGTTCCAGTCACAGGACCTGATGCCTATCATTCCCGCCAGCGATACCAGCCCAACGCAGCTGGACAACCATATTCGCCTGGACAAGCTTTCGATAGGCAGCGAGACCGGCAACCGCCTGGTACGCAACATTAACCTCGAGCTACCGGCCGGCCACAGCATGGCGATTCGCTGCAAGGACCCCTCGCGCCTGCGTGCGCTCGCGCGCACCCTGATCCGCATCAACTCGCCGCTCAGCGGCCATCTGCTGTTCGGCGACGACGACCTTCAGACCCTGCCTTCGGATCTGCTGGCCCGCGAGCTGACCTATGTCGGCCCCGATGCCTTCCTGTTCTCCGGCAACATGCTGCAGAACATCAACTACAGCATGCGTCTGAAACCCCCCAGCGAGACACCGGACATGCTCGACAGCCAGCGACGCTGGGAAATCCGCGAAGCCGAGGCCTCCGGCAACAGTACCGATCGTTTTGACGGCATCTGGACGGATTTTGCCCTCGCCCATGCCGAAAACTGGGAAGACATGCGCCACTGGCTCTACCAGGGCCTTAAAGTCGTGGGGGCGGACGAACTGATCTACAACGTGGGCCTGAACGAGAAATACAATCCGGCTGATCGGCCACAGGAGCTGTCTGACGGACTTCTCAGGGTACGCCGGAAACTGCAGCAGCGCATACCGGAATCCGGTCTGGAACACCTTGTGGAACGACTGGATTCACAGCGCTACAACTGCGGCCTGTCTGTGGCCGAGAACCTGGGCTTCGGCATCCCCTGCCCGCCGGTCAGCACCCCGGCCTCCATGGCGGCACACCCACTGATGAGTGATCTGCTCGAACAGTTCGACCTGAGCAAACACGCCCTGAATTGCGGTCGGCGCATGGCCGCACGGCTGAGCGAACTGGCGCTGGAAGCCGGCCCGCTGGACCCGTTGCCGGATAACTTCAGCGAATTTGACACACCGGAATTTCGTCGCCAGGTCAGCGAGCTGGAACGCCGTGATCCCGCGCGCAAACAGGAAGACTGCACGCTGTTACTTGAGCTTTTTCTTCGTATCATACCCCTGCTGCACGGCGACGACCTGCTCACCAGCAGCCTCACCGAGCAGCTGCTCGCCGCACGCCAGGTCGTAATGGCGCGTACCGACTGCCCGCTGTGCAGCAGCTTCGATCACTTCAGCGAAGACCGTATCAGCGCTGGCCTGACCGTGCGGGAGAACGTGCTGTTCGGCAAGGTGACCGGAACGGACCCGGAACAACTGGGCCAGCTGCAGCAACTGATCGATAGCGCCATGCAGGACGAGGACGCCGAGTCCATGGTCATGGTACTTGCCGGCTTCACCCAGGTGGGTATCCGTGGCGGCAGCCTGCCACTGATCGCACGCCAGCGTATCCAGCTGCTGCGCGCCATCGTCAAACACCCCAGGGTGCTTGTCATGCATGAAGCACTCACTGCCATGAGCCTGGAGGAGCGGGCAACAGTACTCAGACGCATCCGCACTCGCCTGCCGGAGTTGACCCTGATCTATCTGGACCAGGAAATACCACCGGGCGACCTGTTCGACAGCGAGTACCAGATCATCGCCGACGAGCTGCAGAGTCTGGATACCGACACCCTGCCGAGTCTGGCCAGCAGTAATCTGTAATTTTTCTACAGAACGCTATACTAGCGGGATTGCAGCGCAACAAGAGTCTCAGCCGACCCTGAAACTGCCTTCACGGCCGCTGCGTAACGATAAAACGTCAAAAGAATGGAACACCGAATGCGCCAATTGATCATCCTGCTGACCCTGCCACTGCTGTTCCTGACAGGCCCGCTGCATGCCAGGGACCTGGAAATCGAGGCGTTTTACGGCCATTTCTCAGGGACTGCGGATGCTCAGGTTTCGGGGGAATCCGAACGCCGGCAGCTAACGGTACGTATCGAACCCAAGGACGACAACTTCGAAGTTGCCTGGGGTACCCGGGTGAAGCGGGCCGACATGACACAAAAAGACCATTCCTACCGCATCCTGTTTCGCAAGACCCGCCGTGGCGCCATCTATGCTTCAGCCATGCGCATGAATGTCTTTGGCAAACATATCCCGATGGACCCTCTGGCCGGCGACCCTTTTGTCTGGGCGCGCATCCACGACAATACACTCACCGTTTATGCCTTGATGATTACCAACAAGGGCGCATACGACATGCAGATCTACGACCGCACCCTGCGCGATGATGGCAATATGGATCTGGCCTATACCCGCATTCTGGACGGCAGTATCAACAAGGAAATTACCGCCACTCTCGAGCGCGTTCCGCAATAGCATCGCCTTGGGCATCACAGCATTAAGATGAGCTGTAGTCTTGTTCTGCACAATACAGATGCAGGACCAAAGCCACTGCACTGACACTTCCCCTAAAAACAGATTTCTTCACAGAACAGACTCCAAAAGGGCTTGTACGGTACAGGCGCATCTCGGCCCGCTGGCCCGCACGGCACAAGGCACATCCGGTCACGCCCACAAGACATGAAAATAACTAACCTTTTTGATCAGAAAGGATCGTTTGCTGCATGTGCGTCATGCAGTTACTCTGGCGCCACTGGTTAGCGCTAAAGCGCTCAGTTCCAGATCCCCAGGCACTGCATGCCGCACCCGCCGGGAC
>JBFGZM010000136.1:0-8837 GCA_041586815.1 Marinobacterium sp.
GGGCAAGTACCAGGGTTCCGTTGGTGCACGGGGCGAAAAATTCCTCGACCACTACGAGCAGCTGCTGAAGAACTTTTGCGAGACCTACGAGCGCCTCAGCCGCCAGAAAATGCAGGATATCTTCGGCACCGACTATTACAGCGCCTGCATCTTTACGCCCGGTGGCACCCTGATGCAGCCCGCGGGGCTGATGCGCGGCCTGGCCGACAATATGCCGGCCAATGTGCGCATCGCAGAACATACGCCCGTGCTGGATATCACCCGCACTGCCAACGGCTTTGTCCTCAATACCGGCAAGGCACGCATCGAGTGCCGCCAGTTGATTCTGGGCACCAACATCTTTACCGCAGAGCTGGGTTTTCTGCGCGACCGCATCCTGCCGGTGATGACCTTTGCCAGCATGACACGCCCGCTGACCGATGCCGAAATGAAGCTCTATGGCGGCCAGCTCGACTGGGGCCTGACCCCCGCCGACCACGCCGGCACCACGCTGCGCATGACCCAGGATCGCCGGATCATCATCCGCAACTCCTACCGCTATGCCCATGACTACAATACGCCGCAGGAGATGCTGCCCGGCATTCGCCAGCGTCATCGCGACGGCTTCGAAGCCCGTTATCCGGCGCTGAAAAACGTGGCGTTCGATTACACCTGGGGTGGCGCCAGCAGCCTGTCGGGCAACTTCGAAACCTACTTCGGCGAGCTCGAAAGCGGCATCTTCGCCTCCGCCTGCGACCAGAGCGTCGGCGCGGCCCGCGGCACCATCTCCGGCATGATGCTGGCCGACATGGCGTCGGGCAAGAAGACCGACCTGCTGAGCAGCATGCTCGAGGTCTCGGGCAATCCCTCGCGTTTGCCACCCAAGCCGCTGCTGCACATCGGTGTACCGCTGCGCATGGCCATGGCGCGCTTCGCCAGCCGCTCGGAGCTGTAATCCGGCCTGTAGCACCGCGATAGCAATGCAGGTCCTGTCATCAGGACCTGCAACAGCCAGCTAATTCCTTACCAAGTACTCCCGATCGAGAACGCCATGTCTGCCAAACTGATTCACGCCTCCAGCCTCAACTTCCAGCACCGTGGTGGCCCGCCGGGTGCCGCCGCCGTCGCCCGCGCCGTCAGCACTGACATGAGCTCAACGATGGGCGCCGGTGTAGCCAGATTCGATGCCTGCTCCATCGCCTGGACGGTGCTCTATGACGAGGTGGTTTACGTGGTTGACGGCGTTTTTCGCCTGGTCACCAGGGATGGGGTACTGGAAGGCCAGGCCGGAGACATCATCTGGATTCCCGAAGGCACCGAGCTGAAATACGAAGGCGAACAGGCAACGATTTTTTACGCCGTGTACCCAGGCAACTGGAAGGCTCTGAACGGCCTCGAATAGCGCCTCGCACCCTTTGGTGCTGCTGATGTTCGTGAATCTGTCTGCTGGCCGCTGGGACTGGGCGGTCTGTGCCGGTTCCGCGCCAAGGGCTCCGTCCGGTGCTTCCGTGAGGGGTTGCACTCTCCCGGTGCCCGGCGGTTACGCAAGCAGTCGTGGCGGTTTCACCCATCCTGCAGAGACAATTTTTCCCTCTTATCAGTCCTGCAGGCGCGGATCGATCTGGGTCATTTCCACTGGTACCCGGTGCTTGTAATGCTGGTAGCGGTTCAGGCGCTTTTCCAGCAGCCGGAAGGCGCCGATAAAGACACCGCTGATCAGCAGATAGATCACGCCGGCGGCGAGGAATATTTCCAGCGGCGTATAGGTGCGGGCAATGATGGTGCGGGCCATGCCGGTGATATCCAGCAGCGTGATGGTGGAGGCCAGCGAGCTGCCCTTGAGCATCAGGATCAGTTCGTTGCCGTAGGCCGGCAGTACTATGCCGAAAGCCCGCGGCAGCACGATGCGACGCACCTGCATGGGCTTGCTCATGCCCAGGGCTTCGGCGGCCTCGATTTCGCCTTTGGGGATGGCCTGGATGGCACCGCGAATCAGTTCGGCGCTGTAGGCGGCGGTGTTCATCGAGAAGGCAATGATGGCGCACCAGTACGGTTGCTTCAGAATATCCCAGAAGACCGACTGCTTGACGGCGTCAAACTGCGAGAAGCCGTAGTAAATCAGGAATATCTGCACCAGCAGCGGCGTGCCGCGGAAAAAGAAAATGTAGGCGAAGGGAAAGGCCCGTACCCAGGGATTGGCCGAGACCCGCATCAGTGCCAGAGGTAGCGCGATGGCGATGCCGATGAGGCCGGAAATGGCCACCAGTTCCAGCGTCAGCCAGGTGCCTTCCAGCAGTCTGGGCAGGTATTTGAGAATGACGCTCCAGTCCCAGTTCATTGACAAACCTCTGATGTTTCCTGTCCCTGGGGACTGTGAAATGAAACGCGGCCGTCTGGCGAAATCATGCGCGAACTCCGCGGGATGCGGGGTTGCTGGCCCGTTCCATCAGCATGGTGACGGCGGTGGCGATAGCGGTGAGCCCCAGGTAGATGAAGGCCGCGGCCATGTAGAAGGTAAAGGGCTCCTTGGTCGAGCCGGAGGCCACATAGGCCTGGCGCATCAGCTCGTCCAGACCCACCACCGACACCAGGGCGGTGTCCTTGAGCAGCACCTGGAACAGGTTGCCCAGCCCCGGCAACGCGAGGCGCCAGACCTGGGGCAGGATAATGCGAAAGAAGGTTTGCGGCCGAGTCATGCCCAGTGCATAGGCCGACTCCCACTGTCCCTTGGGCAGCTCCATCAGGGCAGCGCGAAAAACCTCGGTGGCATAGGCGCCAAAGGCGATGGACAGCGCGGCGACACCGGCGACAAAGGCGCTGATTTCGATATAGTCGGTATAGCCGAAGAAGCTTGCCAGCCACATCAGCAGCATGGAACCGCCGAAATAGATGCTCAGCACCAGCAGCAGTTCCGGGATGCCCCGGATCAGGGTGGTATAGAGGGTGCCCAGCAGGCGGAGCAGGCGAAAGCCGGAGAGTTTCGCCGCCGCCCCTGTCAGGCCGAACAGGAGGCCGAAGGCGAGACTCGTTAAGGCCAACTGCAATGTCACCCAGGCGCCGGAAAGCAGCAGATGACCGAAACCCTGAAGATCCATTAGCGAGGCGTCCTGTGGCAGAAGGGAGTGCAGGTACGACGCTCAGTGAACGCCGTACCGCGGCAGATCAATAGATCGAGAACGGGAAGTACTTGGCATTGATCTTTTCATAGGTGCCATTATCGACGATGGCCTTGATCGCGGCGCTGAACCGGTCTTTCAGGGCATCGTTCTTGCGCACGGCAATGCCGATCTTGTCTTCGATGTCGATGTCATCACCCTTGAACTCAAAGCCCTGGCCCTCTTCGCTGCGCAGCCAGTCATAGGCCGGGAACTTGTCGGACAGCAGGCCATCAAGACGGCCGGCAGCCAGGTCGAGGTAGGCGTTGTCCTGGGTGTCGTAGAGCTTCACTTCAACGGTATCGGCGAGGTTGTCTTCCAGGTACAGGCCGGCGATGGTGGCGCGCTGGGCACCAATTACCCGTCCCTTGAGGCTGTCCTTGTCGGTCTTGAAATCGCTATCCTTGGCGGCGGCAAAGGCCAGCACGTTGGAGTAGTAGGGTTCGCTGAAGTCCACCACTCGCATGCGTTCTTCCGTGATGGACATGGAAGCGATGATGGCGTCGTACTTGCCTGACAGCAGGCCTGGGATAATACCGTCCCAGTCCTGGGCCTCCAGTTCGCATTCGGCCTTCATTTCGGCACACAGAGCCTTGGCAATGTCGACGTCAAACCCCTGAAGCTCGCCGTTGGAGTCCTTCAGGTTGAAAGGCGCATAGGCACCTTCCGTGGCAATTCGGATTGTATCGGCCTGGGCGGCGCTGGCGCTCAGGGCGGTGCCGGCGATCAGACCGAGGGTCACGATGAGTTTACGCAGGTTCATAGAGGTCATTTCTCTTGCTGGTGTGTTTTTATTGTAGGCCGTTATGTTGGCCCCGGTGTCAGGCCAGATGGCTCGACATGAAATCCCGTACCCGTTCGGATTTGGGGTTGTCGAACACTTGCTCCGGTGTGCCCGTTTCCTCGATCTGTCCCTGATGCAGGAAGACCACCTGGCTGGAAACTTCGCGGGCAAAGCGCATTTCGTGGGTGACGATGAGCATGGTTCTGCCTTCGTCCGCCAGGGAGCGCATCACGCTGAGCACTTCGTTGACCAGCTCGGGGTCGAGCGCGGAGGTGGGCTCGTCGAACAGCAGTACCTGCGGGTCCATGGCCAGGGCGCGGGCAATGGCAATGCGCTGCTGCTGGCCACCGGACAGGTTGCCGGGGTAGGCGTTGCGCTTGTCCGCCAGGCCCACACGGGCCAGCAGCTCTTCGGCGCGGGCGACGGCCTGGGCGCGGGGCTGCTTCAGCACGCGCATGGGGGCTTCGATAATGTTGTCCAGAATGGTTTTGTGGGGCCAGAGGTTGAAACTCTGGAACACAAAGCCGATGCGCGAACGCATGGATTCCAGCTGGGCGCGGCTGGCGGCGGTGAGGTAACCGTCCTTGCCAGGCTTGAGCGCCAGCTCTTCACCGGCCACGAGAATGCGCCCGGCGTTGGGGCGCTCCAGCAGGTTGATGCAGCGCAGCAACGTGCTCTTGCCGGAGCCGCTGGAGCCCAGTATCGAGATAACATCGCCATCATTGGCCTTGAGAGAGATTCCCTTGATGACTTTCAGGTCGTCATAGGACTTGTGTATGTCGACCAGTTCAAGTGCCGTTTGAGCTTGGGACATCTGGTAGATTCCGTTATCGCCTGTTTGGTTGGTGGCATCAGACAGGATCTCTGTGTGACCACCCCGGTGACGTGTCAGCCTGCGCTCACATTCCGCATGATGCCCGACTTGTTGCGGGCAGGAAAGGGACGCTATTGTCCGTAAAATCCGGCAAAAGGCAAATGTAACAACGGCAGAGGCCGCAAAAAGTTGACCCTTTGGGCAGGAAGTGTAGCGGTGGCGGCGCTTGCAGGGACGCTTCAGCGAGGGGGCTGGTGCTGGAAGCCGCGCTGCCCTGGCGAATCGGGCGGCGCGGGGTACGGGATGGATAGTCGTTAGCTGGCGTAGTCGTTCAGAAGCTGCTGCTGTGCACTGAAGGGTTCTTCACCCTCGGCCGGCTGGTTGAGCGTGTAGCTGCCGTCCGAAGCGAGGGCCCAGCTGTGGGTGTTATCACGCAGGTAGTAGTCGAGCTCGCGCTTGATGCGCTCGGCGTGCTTGCCCGACAGCTGAAAGCCGGTTTCAACCCGGTGCAGCATGTTGCGCTCCATCCAGTCTGCGCTGGCGCAGAACACTTCAGGCTTGTGGTCGGCGTTCTCGAAGTAATACACCCGGGTGTGCTCCAGGAAACGACCGACGATGGACACGACGCGAATATTGTCCGATATCCCCTCAATGCCGGGCCGCAGCCTGCAGGTGCCGCGTATGACCAGATCAACCTGCACGCCGGCCTGGGAGGCTTCGTACAGACCTCGGATCAGCTTGGGCTCGGTCAGGCCGTTGACCTTGATGATAATTCGAGCAGGCTTGCCCGCCTTGGCATTCTTGGCTTCGCGGTGCATCAGCTCCAACATCTTGGCGTGCAGGGTAAAGGGCGCGTTAATGAGCTTTTTCAGGCGCTGAATCTTGCCCATGCCAGTGAGTTGCTGGAACACCTTGTGCACGTCTTCGCCCATTTCCTGGTCAGCGGTCATGAAGCTGTAGTCGGTATACAGGCGCGCAGTACCGGAGTGGTAGTTGCCGGTGCCCAAATGGCAGTAACGTACAAGCTTGCTGCCCTCCTGGCGCACGATCAGCATCAGCTTGGCGTGGCACTTGTAGCCCACCACTCCGTAGACCACCAGGCAGCCCGCTTCCTGCAGGCGACTGGCCAGGTTGAGGTTGCTCTCCTCATCGAAGCGGGCGCGCAGTTCGATCACCACCGTAACTTCCTTGCCATTGCGGGCGGCTTCAACCAGCGCATTGACGATGTCGGACTTGACGCCCGTGCGGTACAGCGTCTGCTTGATGGCCAGTACCTTGGGGTCCTTGGCGGCCTGGCGGAGCAGGTCAACCACCGGCGAGAACGATTGCCAGGGGTGCAGCAGCAGCTGCTCGCTGCTGCTCAGGCTCTCGAACACGGTTTTCTCGTCCTTGAGCTTGTTGGGGATGCCGGGCGAAAAGGGTTTCCAGCGCAGGTCGGTGCGTTCCACCAGGTCGCGCACCGCCATCAGACGGGTCAGGTTGACCGGCCCGTCGACACGGTAGACCTGGCTGTCGCTGATGGTGAATTCCTGTTGCAGGAAACGGATGTACTCATCCGGCGTGCGGTTGTCGATTTCAAGCCGCACGGCATCACCGTACTTGCGTGAGTGAAGCTCACCCTTGAGGGTGCGGGCCAGATCCTCGATTTCCTCGAAGTCGAAGGTCAAATCCGCATTGCGGGTGATGCGGAACTGGTAGCAGCCCTCGACCTTCATGCCCGGGAAGAGGTCTTCGGCAAATTCGTGAATCATCGACGACAGGAATATCAGGTTGTCGCCGCCTTCGCACAGCTCGTCCGGCAGGCGCACCAGACGCGGCAGGGAGCGCGGTGCCGGAATGATGGCCAGGCCGGTTTCACGGCCAAAGGCATCCTTGCCATCGAGCTGAACGATAAAGTTGAGGCTCTTGTTGACCAGGCGCGGGAAGGGGTGAGAGGGGTCGAGCCCGATGGGGCTGATGACCGGTACCACGTTCTGCTCGAACCACTCCTTGACCCAGGAGCGCTGCGCCTTGTCCCAGTCGCCGCGGCGCACGAAGCGAATTCCCTGCTGGGCCATTTCCGGAAAGATGGTCTCGTTGAGAATCTTGTACTGGCGCGTGACATTGATATCGCAGATCTCGCTGATCCGCTCGAGCATTTTCTGCGGGTGCATGGCATCGGGGCCCACTGCCTCGCGACCGTACTTGAGCTGGCGCAACTGCTCGGCGACACGGATTTCGAAGAATTCGTCCAGGTTGCTGGAGAAGATCAGCAGGAACATCAACCGCTCCAGCAGCGGGTAGCTGGGGTCCAGCGCCTGCTCCAATACCCGGATATTGAACTGCAGGTGGCTGAGCTCCTGGTTGATGTAGAGTTCCGGGGCCTTCAGATCCAGTGGTGTCTGTTCCACCGGCTCGGTAATGGCCAGGCTCTCGCGGCTCTCGAGCAGCGCCTGGGCCGCCTCTGCGGCTTCAATTTCGGCCTGCTCGAGTCCCGGCGCGATGGTTACATCGGCGGTCGGTTCTATCTGGGTGTTCATTCCTTGTGCTCCTGATATTCGCAGGCCTGTGCCCCGGCGATGCGCCGGCAAAGGCCTCTGTTATTCGTTGAGTGCCCGGGCCGCGCGCTTGGCGAAGTAGGTCAGCACGCCATCGGCGCCGGCCCGCTTGAACGCCAGCAAGGATTCCAGCATCACGCTGCGCTCATCGAGCCAGCCGTTCTGAAATGCCGCCATGTGCATGGCGTACTCGCCGCTGACCTGATACACGAAGGTGGGCACCTGGAATTCGTCTTTTACCCTGCGCACGATATCGAGATAGGGCATGCCGGGCTTGACCATCACCATGTCGGCGCCTTCGGCCAGGTCCAGGGCGACTTCATGCAGGGCCTCGTTGCTGTTGGCCGGGTCCATCTGGTAGCCGGACTTGTTGCTCTTGCCCAGGTTCGCCGCTGAGCCCACGGCATCGCGAAATGGGCCGTAGTAGGCACTTGCATACTTGGCAGAGTAGGCCATGATGCGGGTGTTCTTGTGGTTTTCGGCTTCCAGGATGTCGCGGATGGCGCCAATGCGGCCGTCCATCATGTCACTGGGTGCCACCACGTCGGCGCCGGCGGCAGCGTGGGACAGGGCCTGGCGTACCAGGGCCTCAACAGTGATGTCGTTCAGCACATAGCCCTGCACATCAATGATGCCGTCCTGGCCATGGGTGGTGAAGGGGTCCAGTGCCACATCGGTGATGACCCCCAGGTCCGGGCAGGCATCCTTGATTGCGCGCACCGCGCGCTGGGCCAGGCCATCCGGGTTCCAGGCTTCCTCCGCCTGCTCCGACTTGGCGCTGGCAGGCGTGACCGGGAACAGGGCCATGGCGGGAATGCCCAGCGCCTGTACTTCACGGGCATCCTTCACCAGGCGGTCGATGGTCATGCGTTCAATGCCGGGCATGGAGGCGATGGATTCCGTCTGATCCTTGCCTTCGATGACAAACACCGGGTAGATCAGGTCGCTGGGCGTGAGCCGGTTTTCACACATCAGGCGCCGGGAAAAACTGTCAGCGCGCATGCGTCGCAGGCGGGTTTGCGGATAAATGCGCTGGCTGTCGTTGAATGCCACGGGGTAACCACCTCTCGTCTGATCGTTTATTAGATCGTGTTTGTATGACAGCCGGGTAACGGATGCGCTGACAGGTCGTATCCGGGGCTGGCACAGGATGGGTTCAATGATACGCCGAGCACCGGTCGGCGGGAACCGCAAGTGGCCCGAGGGGCCGGCATGGGCGGCTCAGCGCGGCGGCACTGTCGCCACAATCGGCTGCAAGTCGCCTTGCCGTCTTTTAATTCCCCATATATTCAAGTACTTTGATGGGCTGACTAGGCTATGGCACAAGACCAAGATGCGGTCACGATTTTTACGTTGCTGCTGGGCTTGTGACTGAGAGGGACAAGCCTGCCCGGGTGGCACCGCTACTGCGGGCTAAAGGACGCATTATTCCCCGCGTGGTTTGGTATCCGCAGGCGCTGGCCCTGGCGTTGCAAACCTGTAGCCGGGCATGACGCCCGGAATCTGTCCTGAACTCACGGGCTTTGAACTGATATTGCCGGATGATATGCAATTGCTGAATGACATCA
>JBFGZM010000137.1:0-8799 GCA_041586815.1 Marinobacterium sp.
GAGCAGGCTCAGACCTATCAGGAGCCGCAGCAGGTTATCGACTGGTACTACAGCAACAAGGAAATGCTGAACCAGATCCAGAGCCTGGCGATGGAAGATCAGGTGGTTGAACAGCTGCTTACATCTGCTACAGTCGAAGAAGTTGAAGTCAGCTACGAAGACGCAATCAAGCCGGCTCAGCCAGAAGCTGACGCGGCGGAAGACGCTGCAGCCGAATAAGGCTGTAGCAGCGACGCTCTAACGGGTCATGGAAAAACGACAGTTGGCTCAGGCTGACTGTCGTTTTTTTCGCTTATAAGGCTAAGGAGAGATTTGCATGTCAGATATCTTTACAGGGCAGGCGGGAGCCGGAATCAGCTCCAGTCTGGTACCGATGGTGGTCGAGCAGACCGCGCGCGGAGAAAGGGCCTACGATATCTACTCGCGGCTGCTCAAGGAACGCGTGATTTTCATGGTGGGTCAGGTCGAAGACCACATGGCCAACCTGATTGTCGCCCAGTTGCTGTTCCTTGAGGCAGAGAATCCGGAAAAGGATATTCACCTTTACATCAACTCGCCGGGTGGCTCAGTAACCGCAGGCCTCGCAATCTACGACACCATGCGTTTCATCAAGCCGGATGTCAGCACCATGTGCATCGGTCAGGCTGCGAGCATGGGTGCTTTCCTGCTGGCGGGCGGAGCCGAGGGCAAGCGCTTCGCATTGCCCAACTCCCGCGTGATGATTCATCAGCCGCTGGGCGGTTACCAGGGGCAGGCGACCGACATCGAGATTCACACCCGTGAGATCCTGTCGATCCGCCAGAAACTGAACGAAATTCTGGCCCATCACACCGGCCAGGATCTCGAAACACTTGCACGTGATACCGATCGAGACAACTTCATGGACCCCCATGCGGCCAAGGCATACGGTCTCATCGATGAAGTGCTGGATCGCCGCGTAATCGAAGGCTGATCACGTAAGCGCGACATTATAATTGGTATTGCGGGTTGAAATTGCCCGGTGATGCCATTATCAATAAAGCTTACGCGATCGCACTGTTGAGGTAGTCGAATGTCCGACGAAATTAAAGGTAAAGGCGGAGAAGGCAGCAAGCTGTTCTGCTCGTTCTGTGGCAAGAGCCAGGACGAAGTACGCAAGCTTATTGCCGGTCCTTCCGTATTTATCTGCGATGAATGTGTCGACCTGTGCAACGACATCATTCGTGAAGAGATCCAGGAAATCGAAAGTCAGGAGCAGAGCGATCGTCTGCCGATTCCTGCCGAGATCAAGAAAACGCTGGATGAGTATGTCATCGGTCAGGAACAGGCCAAGAAGGTTCTGTCCGTCGCCGTGTACAACCATTACAAGCGTCTGCGCTTCAAGGAGCGTCGCGAACAGGGTGTAGAGCTTGGCAAGAGCAACATTCTTCTGATTGGCCCGACTGGTAGCGGTAAAACGCTGCTGGCCCAGACGCTTGCGCGCATGCTTAACGTACCCTTCACCATTGCGGATGCCACGACGCTGACAGAGGCAGGCTACGTGGGTGAAGACGTTGAAAACATCATCCAGAAGCTGCTGCAGAAATGCGACTATGACGTCGAAAAGGCGCAGCTGGGTATTGTTTACATCGATGAAATCGACAAGATTTCACGCAAGTCTGACAATCCGTCCATTACCCGCGATGTTTCGGGTGAGGGCGTTCAGCAGGCTCTGCTGAAACTGATCGAAGGTACCGTCGCGTCGGTTCCTCCCCAGGGCGGTCGCAAGCATCCGCAGCAGGAATTCCTGCAGGTTGATACCTCCAACATTTTGTTCATCTGTGGCGGTGCCTTTGCCGGCATGGACCAGATCATCCGCGCCCGCTCTGAAAAGAGCTCGATTGGCTTTAGCGCCAGCGTAAAGGGCAAGGATGACGGCAAGTCGATGAGCAAGATTCTGGCCGGTATCGAAGCGGAAGATCTGGTGAAATTTGGCCTGATTCCGGAATTTGTCGGACGTCTGCCCATGATCGCCGTGCTGGCCGAACTGGACGAAGAAGCGCTGATCACCATACTCACCGAACCCAAGAACAGCCTGACCAAGCAGTATGCAGCGCTATTCGAAATGGAAGGTGCCGAGGTTGATTTCCGCAAGGAAGCGCTACGTGCCGTAGCCCGCAAGGCACTGGATCGCCGCACCGGCGCTCGTGGCCTGCGCTCCATTCTGGAGGCGGTCCTGCTGGAAACCATGTACCAACTGCCGTCGATGGAGAATGTCACCAAGGTCGTTATCGACGAGGGTGTCATTGAAGGCGAAACCGAGCCGTTGCTGATCTACGAAACGCCCGAGAAAGCCAAGGCCGCCTCGGACGACTGACTGCATACCCAGGTGTGCAACAAAAAAGGACGCTACGGCGTCCTTTTTCGTTGCAGCCCTGTCAGGTGCCTTAGGAAATCAACGTTCCCGCAGCTTGTGCAAGGGTGCCTGCTCCCAAGTATCCGGCACCACGAAGCCGCGGCTTGTTTCACCCCAGTTGCCTGGTCCCTCCAGCGACAGGCGGGACAGTTGCGCGACCAGGGCGGGGCCTGAGCGCTGCGCGAGCTGTTCTCGCAGGTCGTGCCGTTCCAGCACCTGAGTTTCGCCAAACCGTGCGGGTGCGAGCCAGTGCAGCTTGGGAAGGATGGCATAGCGGTGATCTGCACCGGCGGGCAGGCGTTCCAGTTCGCCCAGCGGCAACCACCAGCCACGCAGATGTCCGGCGCTGATGTCGCGGTGCAAGGCACTGCTGGATAGCTCCACGCCCGTGCGGTAGAACAGATAGCCCGGCATTAACAGGCGAGATTGCACGGCACCGATGCCCAGGCGATCAAGGCAATCCCGCCCGGCTGGATGCTTTGCAAGGGGCAGCTGGTGCCGCTGCAGGCGCTTCCATTTGATATCCAGCCGGTCGCGCCGCCCAGGGCCCACAAAATGCTCCAGCGCGCTGCCATCGCCGCAGCAAAGGTAAAACTTGACGGCAGTTTCAAGGTGAAACCATTGGCCAGCATTGCGGTACAGGAAATCGAACTCGCCCGCGGTGACGCCCTCGTGCCCGCACTGCACATTGCGGTACAGGCTTCCAGACTCCGCGGGGAGGGCATCGGATAGCAGTGTGCCTATCAGGTCTTCATAATACAGACCAAGTCGGCGATGCCCGGACATGGCCATCGGTGCGGCATCGGCCCGAAAATCTCGACCCGGACGCGGGATGAGCATATCAAACGAGAATGCTGCCGAGCCCATCAGAGATGGTGCCGAGCGGGCCCATAAAAGGTCGCGCTCAAGGTCACAGGCTTCACTTAATAGCTGTATTTGCAGCCTTTGTTGCGCCTGGCTGATGGCTGGCAGGTTCACAAGGACACCAAACTCACTTAAAGTAACTCCCATTCATCGATCGCAATTTTCATTCTTCGCAATACTGCGCTGCAAAAGGTCCGCTCAATGACGTTTGTACAGAAACGCTCCGACAAAACCAAGCCGATCAGTGCGCGGGAACGCCGCCCGATGGTGTCCGATACGGACATCAATTACATCCTTGTCAGTGGCGCTCAACTGTCGCTCACAAAGCTCAAGCGCGCCAAAAATTTTGATACACGACTGTACCACTTCGCCGAAATCGGTGTTTTTCTCGAAGTATCCCTGTCCCGTGGCGCCGGTATCAGCGATGACACCCGCGAGCAGCTGCAACAGATTCACAAGGAAGCGGTTCATCTGCACATGGCTGCCAACAAAGCCGATCATGTCCGCAGCTCCGATTAAGCAGGCGTCGTTGGGCCAGGATGCAGGCCCAGCGGAAGCCCAGCCAGCTCCAGAGCCCGCCCAAGAGAAACTCGAACAGGCTCGCTTTGATGCCAAGGCCTTTTTGGCGCGCCTGACCTCGAGGCCAGGCGTTTATCAGATGTACGCTGTTAATGGCGACATTCTATATGTCGGCAAGGCGAAGAACCTGAAGAAAAGGGTCGGCAGCTATTTTCGCAGCAAGGGCCTTGCACCCAAAACCGCGGCACTGGTTTCCCGTATTCAGCACATAGAGGTCACGGTCACCAACAGCGAAACCGAAGCGCTGCTGCTGGAGCAGAATCTGATCAAGGAACAGCGCCCGCCGTACAATATATTGCTGCGGGACGACAAATCCTATCCCTATATTTTTATTTCAGACCGGGATTCTTACCCGGCTGTCCGTTTTCACCGTGGAGCACGGCGCGCCAAGGGCAGTTACTTCGGGCCCTTCCCCAGCGGTACTGCGGTGCGCGAAAGCCTGAACCTGTTGCAAAAGCTGTTTCGCATCCGGCCCTGTGAAGACAGTTTCTTTCGCAATCGCAGTCGTCCCTGCTTGCAGTACCAGATACAGCGTTGCAGTGGGCCCTGTGTGGGGCTGATCACCGAGGAGGCCTATGCGGACGATCTGCGCCATGCCAGCATGTTTCTCGAGGGCAAGAGCAATGCCGTGATGCAGGAACTGGCCAGCCAAATGGAAACGGCGGCGGCTAATCTTGACTTCGAGCAGGCAGCTTTGTTGCGTGACCAGCTCAGCAACCTGCAACAGGTGCAGGAGCAGCAGTACGTCAGCGGCTTCGAAGGTCATGCCGATGTCATCGGCTGTGCGCTCAAGCCCGGCGGCGTCGGCATTCACATGCTCTATGTACGTGGTGGGCGCATTGTTGGCAGCAAGGTGTTTCATCCCAAGGTAGCGGTGGAAGATTCCGAGGCCGACGTATTGTCGGCCTTCGTGGCCCAGTGGTACCTGGGCGCCAGCCGGGAGATTCCCGACCAGGTCATCCTGCCACAGGGGCTGGCCGACCAGGACGCGCTGGAGCAGGCCCTCAGCCAGCGCCGCGGGCGCAAGGTGGTACTGCAGCATAGCGTGCGCGGTGACAAGGCCGGCTGGCAACGACTGGCCCAAACCAACGCCGAACAGCAACTGAGCAGCCATATGGCCAGCAAGCAGAACGTCTATAACCGTTTTCTTGCGCTACAGGATACCCTTGGGCTGGACAGCACGCCGCAGCGACTGGAATGCTTCGATATCAGTCACAGTTCCGGCGAGGCGACGGTTGCATCCTGTGTCGTGTTTGATCGCAGCGGTCCGCTGAAGACAGACTATCGCCACTTCAATATCGACGACATTACTGCCGGTGACGACTATGCCGCCATGCACCAGGCATTGCAGCGGCGCTATACGCGCCTGAAGAAAGGCGAGGGCAAACTGCCAGACATACTGCTGATTGACGGCGGGAAGGGGCAGGTGAGCCAGGCGCGCGCCGTACTGGAGGAACTGCAGATTACCGAGGTGCTGATCGTGGGGGTCGCCAAGGGGCCAAGCCGCCGGGCGGGACTGGAAACCCTGGTGCTGGCTGACAGCGGGGAGGAAATTACCCTGTCGGGCGATGCACCGGCACTGCACCTGATTCAGCATATTCGCGACGAAGCCCACCGTTTTGCCATTACCGGTCACCGGGCACGACGCGGCAAGGCCCGCAAAACTTCACGCCTTGAGAGCATTGATGGCATAGGTCCGAAAAGGCGGCGTGAACTGCTGCGTCATTTTGGCGGATTGCAGGAGATAGAGCGGGCGAGTGTTGAAGAAATTGCAAAAGTCTCTACCATAAGCCGCAAACTCGCGGAAGAAATCTATTTCGCACTTCACCCCGATCCATGACTCCCTGGAGAGCCTCTGGCAGGTATGCTGTTTTCCATGAAAATCCCCAATATATTGACCCTGCTGCGGATCCTGCTGATACCGGTGTTCGTGTTCTTTTACTACCTGCCCCAGGCATGGGCGCCCATGGCGGCGGCGGTGATTTTTGGCATCGCGGCGCTGACGGACTGGTTTGATGGCTACCTGGCCCGCAAACTGAATCAGTCGTCGCCCTTTGGCGCCTTTCTCGACCCGGTGGCAGACAAGCTGATGGTGGCCGTGGCTCTGGTCGTGCTGGTTGAAACCTTTAGCCAGCCCTGGATCACCATTCCGGCGGCGGTGATTATTGGCCGTGAAATTGTCATATCGGCGCTGCGCGAATGGATGGCGGAACTGGGGGAGCGATCCAGCGTGTCAGTATCGAGCCTTGGCAAGATCAAAACCACACTGCAGATGGTCGCCATACTGCTGCTGGTCGCCTTTGCGCCCTTTAGCGCCTTTTCGTGGATAGGCGTGGTCGCGTTGTACGGTGCCAGTCTGCTCACTTTCTGGTCAATGGTTATCTACCTCAAAGCCGCTTGGCCGCTGCTGAAGGAAGATCTGTAAGTGTTTAATCTTTAAGAAAAATTATTTCTGTTACAGTGTTGACACTAAAACGCAGGTCTCTATAATACGCACCACTTACAGAGCAGGCGGGAATAGCTCAGTTGGTAGAGCACGACCTTGCCAAGGTCGGGGTCGCGAGTTCGAGTCTCGTTTCCCGCTCCAATCTTTGTATCTGAATCATCAGTTATAAAGAGCCCTGTAAGACGCTATCCGAGGCTGGATGGCAGAGTGGTCATGCAGCGGACTGCAACTCCGTGTACGCCGGTTCGATTCCGACTCCAGCCTCCATTTTTCGCCCGGGTGGTGAAATTGGTAGACACAAGGGACTTAAAATCCCTCGCCTTCACGGGCGTACCGGTTCGATTCCGGTCCCGGGCACCAGTATCCATGCACCCTTGCGTGACGACAGTCTGAATATCTCCTCGAACACGATTGCCTATATCTTCGCTACCTCCCTGTTATTTTTCCTTATTGTCAGAAAACTGTCTGTTGAGTTTCTCAGCTCTGACCGCTTGCGCTGTGGCTCAGAATTGCCAAGCGTCGACCACGCCCGTATTTATTCTGGACTATTATGCAGAGGTAAATAGTCGCAACCTGGCTACACAAGTAGCGTTGCGCGATGCCTACACGCCGATGAATCGGCCGCCAGTGTTTGAACACCGGTGCGGGATGTGGCACCTGGCAACCTGAGTACGTCAATACAGAAGGCGTGTTCAGGCCGCAAACACAGGGAGTTGCATAACCCCACGCCGAGGTTTCTGGCATGATGCAACCAAATCCGCGCAGCTCCCTGCGCGTACTCTCTTCCCCGCTTGAAAGCGAGTCCCGGCGTCCACGTCAGAACAGCCCCTGCAATGCAGACGCCGATTCAACCCGAGCCTCAGTACAGTGCGCGCCTGAACCCATGCGGTGTTGTTCAGGCCGGTGCCGCCCTGTTGGCGCCTTGCTGCTCAGCTGCGCGCTGGCAGCGGGCTGCAGCTCGGCCCCGGTAGCCCAGCGCGATGAGGTCTTTGTCCACATCCGTCTGGTCGACACAATAGAAGAGCGTCCCGATGCTCAGGGCCTGGCAAACTGCAATAATGGCGTCTGTTACATCCAGATTTTGCGCGACCGTTATCCTGACTGTATTACCCACGAAATACGGCACGGGTTTGAGGCCAACTGGCACGAGCACCGGGAAACAACCGATTACTGCCTGGTACAGCGCTAGCGTGAATTAGCGCGCGATTCGGCATCGAAGGCCCAGAGGTGCGCCGCCGCCAGCCCGCGCCACGGGCTGAAGCTCGCCAGCCAGTCCCGAGTCTGCGCTTCGCTCAGCTTGGCGGGCAGGTCGAGAAGCCTCTGCAGGCCGCGGCGCACCGCTACATCGCCATGCAGGGAGCCATCCAGCCAGCCAAATCCGCGCATCAGGGCATAGTTGACTGTCCAGGGACCAATGCCCTTCAACTGCAGTAACTGCGCTCCCAGTGCCGCTGGATGCATGTTCCCGATATCCAGCCGCAGCTCGCCTGAGTCGATGGATTCGCACAGGATCCTGAAGGTGCGCACCTTGCCCGCCGAAAGCCCCGCTGCACGCAAACCGTTATCGCTCAACGCACCGAGGTGCTGTGCCTGCGGAAAACACCAGAGACCGCCGGAATGTCGGACCTCAGCTGCCCGTACCAGGCGGCGGCGAATGCTGATGGCGGCGCTGACGCTGATTTGCTGTCCGATGATAGCCCAGCTCAGTGCTTCAAAGGGGCTCGCCGCCACCGGTATGCGCAGCCCCGGGAAGGCCCGGATCAGGGCGCCGAGCTGCGGATGCAGGCGGTAGCTGCGCTCAAAGGCTTCCACCGGCTGAAACAGGCCAAGCATCAGGCGTGCTCTGTGTTCAAGCTGCGCCGCCGCAGCAGCCGGAGTCGCCAGGAGGCCATCAATCTCCAGGCACACCCGGGCCTGTCCGGCAGAAAAAGCGATTTTCATACAGGCAGCACTGCCATCCCAAAGAAGCCCCTTGGACAGGCCGCTGGTCGTCGTGCGCTCAGACACTTCCTCAGGGTCGCGTCGATGAAACTGCAGAAAATCAGCCTGGCGATAATCCGTCGGCAAGCGAATACGACACTGCACACTGGTGGTTGCCAGTGAAGGAGGCGCGGACAGGGGGCTCATGGTGTGACCTCCCTGTCAGTCCCGTTGCGTGCCGGAGGCTGCCTGCTCTGTCTCAAGCAATGCCCGCTTGCGCTCAACTCCCCAGCGGTAGCCCGACAGTCCTCCGTCGCTGCGTACCACGCGATGGCAGGGAATGGCGACGGCCAGGGCGTTGGCAGCGCAGGCGCCGGCAACGGCGCGCACGGCCCTGGGTGAACCGATTCGTTCGGCAAGCTGCGCATAGCTCAGCGTTTGCCCTGGTGGTATCTCCCGCAGGGCTAGCCACACCCTGTGCTGAAAGGCAGTACCGCGAATGTCCAGCGGCAACCCCATATCCTGAGTCGGACAGTCGACAAAACCTGCCACCTGCGCGACGCGCTGCATAAAGGCGTCATCCCCGGGCACCAGTTCCGCCCTGGCAAAGCGGCGC
>JBFGZM010000138.1:0-8798 GCA_041586815.1 Marinobacterium sp.
CAGCTCCGCCACCGCCAGGCTGCCCACCGCCGGCAAACGCTTCCCCGTGATCAAACCGCAGCTGCCCAAATATGACATCAAGGATGGCTGCTGCCTGAATGCCGATTTCCGTGACTATCTGAATGACCAGCAACTCGTGCTGGCCGAGACCCACAATAATATTTCCAGTAACTGGTTTGCTCACGACTAGGGGTCAAGATGACTATTCGCACCAAGATTCACCACCTGACGCGTTACAAGTTTGATCGTCATGTAAACCTGGCCCCCCATGTGCTTCGCCTGCGTCCGGCGGCCCACTCCAGAACCCAGATCCACGCCTATTCGCTCAAGGTCACGCCGGAAAATCACTTTATCAACTGGCAACAGGACCCCTTCGGCAACTTCCTTGCACGCCTGGTTTTCCCGGAAAAAGCCACCGAGCTGTGCATCGAGGTGGAAGTCATTGCCGACATGACGGTCATCAATCCGTTCGATTTCTTCGTCGAGAAATATGCCGAACACTTCCCGTTCGAATACGACAAGAGTCAGCGCAAGGAGCTGGCCCCCTACCTGGAGTGCACCGAACCTGACAGCCCGCTGCTGCAGGAATGGGTCGCCTCGGTACCGCGAAAAAAGACACCCATCAATGACTTCATGGTCATGCTCAACCAGCGCCTGCAGCAGGAAATCGGCTACGGCCTGCGATTCGAGCCCGGTATCCAGAGCTGCCAGGAAACCCTGGAGCTGAAAAAGGGCTCGTGCCGAGACAGTGCCTGGCTGATGGTACAGATCCTGCGTACCCTGGGACTGGCCGCACGCTTCGCCTCCGGCTACCTGATCCAGCTCAGCTCGGACGTAAAGTCCCTCGACGGCCCCAGCGGCCCGGAAGCCGACTTTACCGACCTGCACGCCTGGTGCGAGGTCTATATCCCGGGCGCCGGCTGGATCGGGCTCGACCCCACCTCGGGCCTGATGACAGGTGAAGGACATATACCCCTGGCCTGCACACCGGATCCTGCCTCCGCTGCCCCCATCAGCGGCGCCATGGACGAGTGCGAAGTCGAGTTCGAGTACAGCAACAAAGTCTACCGCATCCATGAAGATCCCCGCGTCACCAAACCCTATGCCGAGCACCAGTGGCAGGAGATTCTCGCGCTGGGGGATGCCGTTGATGCCGATCTCGATGAACTGGATGTACGCCTCACCATGGGTGGCGAGCCGACCTTTGTCTCAGTCGACGACATGGAGTCCGCCCAGTGGAACACCGAGGCGCTGGGCGCCGACAAGCTGCGCCTGGCCAAAACCCTGCTGCTGCGACTGCGTGACCGCTTCGCACCCGGCGCCGTGCTGCACTACGGCCAGGGCAAATGGTATCCCGGCGAAGAAACGCCCCGCTGGGCCCTGGGCTGCTTCTGGCGCCAGGATGGCGAAGCCCTGTGGCACGATCCCAAGCTTCTGGCACGGGTCGATCAGAACCTGGGGCACAAGCTGGAGGACGCGGAGCGCTTTATCGGACGCCTGTGCGCCAACCTGGATGTAGCTGACAAGTACATACACCCGGCCTACGAAGACGCCCTCTATTACCTCGACAAGGAACAGCAGCTTCCCGATAACCTGGATCCGCTCAAGGCCGACCTGTCGGACGGTCTTGAACGCCAGCGTCTGGCCAGGCTGCTGCAACGCGGTCTCAATACACCCAGCGGTTACGTGCTGCCACTGGGCCGGGACGAACTTGGCTCGGGCTGGCGCAGCTGCCGCTGGGAGATGCGCCGTGGCGCTCTGGTTCTGATCCCCGGCGACGCCCCGCTGGGTTTTCGTCTGCCGCTTAACTCCCTTCCATGGGTCAGCAAGGAAGATCGCGAGATCGAGCCCGATCCCGATCACTTTGCCGAACACCCGCCACTCAAGAGCACGGTCTACGACCTCAACCGCTTTACCACGGCCGCGGCACAGTCGACTATGCGGCCGGAGGCACAGAGCCGCGACACCAAGGCCGACGCGCCCCTGAGTCAGGTTCTGCACACGGCGCTGTGCATCGAGCCCCGCAACGGCCGACTGCACCTGTTCCTGCCGCCCATCAAACAGCTGGAGTCCTACGTACTGCTGATCAGCGCCATTGAGCGTACCGCCGCCGAACTGAAGCTGCCGGTGGTACTCGAAGGCTATGAACCGCCCAAGGATTCCCGCCTGTTGCGCCTGCTGGTGACACCGGACCCCGGTGTTATCGAGGTCAATATTCACCCGGCCAACAACTGGCGCGAACTGACCGAGAACATGATCACCCTCTACGAGGAGGCACATCAGTCACGCCTTGGCACCGAGTCCTTCATGGTGGATGGCCGCCACAGTGGCACGGGCGGCGGAAACCACATTACCCTGGGTGGAGCCAGACCCGAAGACAGCCCGCTACTGCGCCGCCCCGACCTGCTGCGCAGCCTGGTCACTTACTGGCAGCATCACCCCAGCCTGTCGTATCTGTTTTCCGGCATGTTTATCGGTCCCACCAGCCAGGCTCCGCGGGTTGACGAGGGCCGCGACGAGGCATTGTACGAACTCGAGATCGCTTTCGAGCAGATGCCCGAGGGTCTGGTCGATCAGCCCTGGCTGATCGACCGCCTGATGCGCAACCTGCTGGTCGACATCACCGGCAACACCCACCGCTCGGAATTCTGCATCGACAAGCTCTACGCCCCCGGCAGCGCCACTGGACGCCTGGGAATACTGGAATTCCGCGGCTTTGAAATGCCGCCTCACCCGCGCATGGCACTGGTGCAGGCGTTGCTGCTGCGCGCGCTGCTGGTGCGCTTCTGGAAGGAGCCCTACCAGAAGCCTCTGGTACGCTGGGGCACTGCCCTGCATGACCGCTTCATGCTGCCGCATTACTGCTGGGCCGATGTACAGGATGTGGTGAAGGATCTGCAGCAGCATGGCTGCCCCTTCCAGCTGTCCTGGCTGGCACCGTTCGAAGAGTTCCGCTACCCGCACTACGGCCGCGTGAATATCGACGACATCAAGCTCGAGCTGCGCTGGGCCATTGAACCCTGGCATGTCCTGGGCGAGGAAATCAGCAGTTTTGGCACGTCCCGCTATGTCGACTCGTCGCTGGAGCGCCTGCAGGTCAAGGTTAACGGCCTGACAGAAGGGCGCTACGTGCTGGCCTGCAATGGTCGCCGCGTACCGCTGCGCAACACGGGCCGCCAGGGCGAGTATGTTGCCGGTGTGCGCTATCGTGCCTGGCAGCCGCCCTCTGCGCTGCACCCCACCATTGGCGTACATGCCCCCCTGGTGTTTGATCTGATCGACACCTGGAATGGCCAGTCCATCGGCGGCTGCACCTACCATGTGCGACACCCGGGCGGACGCAGCTACGACAGCTTCCCGGTCAACGGTTTCGAAGCCGAAGCCCGCCGAGTGAACCGCTTCTGGGAATTTGGCCACACGCCCGGACCGCTGGAGCCACAATCGCAATTCGATGCCATTCGCGAATTCTTTCCACACCAGAAAGCACCGCACCCGATGGCACCGCCGCCGGAAGAGCCCAGCAACGAGTATCCCCATACTCTGGATTTGCGCCGTCAGCCGTAACGGGGGCACGGCTGGTGCCCGGTCTCGGGTATACTGTGCTGAACCTTCCCGATAACCACTCGCGACGAGACAGGTTCACGCCGAATGAGCTTTTCCCAACAGCAACAATCAGACCAGGGCCCCGCCCTGGTCTACCCGCGTCCAGCGGGGCTCAAGGATGAGGTTTATGCTCCCGATGGCAGCATGCGCAGCCACTGGGAGTACTTACTGGACAGCCTGAATGTCCTGGGCAGTGACGCCCTGAGTGAACGCCAGCGCAAAGCCGAACGCATTCTGCGCGATGACGGTGCGACCTACACGCTCTCAAGCGCATCCCTGGCCAGCCACACCTGGGGCCTGGACCCCATTCCGCTGCTGATTGGCAGCGAGGAATGGAGCCAGATCGAAACCGGTCTGAGCGAACGTGCAGAATTGCTCGACCTGCTGCTCAAGGATATTTACGGGCCCCGCGAGCTGCTGCGCAGCGGCATACTGCCAGCGGAGCTCCTCTACAGCCACAGCGGCTTTCTGCGCCCCTGCCAGGATATCAAGCTCAGGGGTGACAACCAGCTGATTCTGCACAGTGCCGACATGATACGCGGCGCCGACGGCAATATGGTGATCATCGGTGATCGCACTCAAACCCCTAGCGGTGCCGGTTACGCGCTGGAAAACCGCACTGTCATGCGACGTGTTTTCCCGAGCCTGTTCCGCGACAGCCATGTACACCGGCTGTCACTGTTCTTTACCACCCTGCGCCACACCCTGACGCGACTGGCACCGCCTGCCAACCTGTCAGGCGGCGAGCTGCCCAGCATCGTCATCCTGACGCCTGGCGCCTACAGCGAGACCTATTTCGAACACACTTACCTGGCAAACTATCTTGGCTACCCGCTGGTACAGGGCGGCGACCTGACGGTACGCAATGGTTATGTGTGGATGAAATCCCTCGACGGCCTGACACGGGTGGATGTCATCCTGCGACGCGTTGACGACAACTACTGTGATCCGGTCGAGCTCAAGAGCGACTCGCGCCTGGGCGTGCCCGGCCTGCTGGAAGTGGTGCGTTCAGGCCGGGTTGTGGTTGCCAACCCCATGGGCAGCAGCGTGCTGGAAAATACCGCGCTGATGAAATACATGCCCCAGATCAGCCAGTTCTTCCTCGGTCACGAGCTGCAGCTGGCCTCGGTCACGACCTACTGGTGTGGCGAATCCGACGACCTCGCTCATGTAGTCGCCAATATCGACAAACTGGTCATCAAGCGCTGCGCCCGCCGCGCCGGCGAGTTCAGCGTCTTTGGCTGCGACCTGTCCGCCAGCGAGCGCCTGCAGCTGATCGAGCGCATTCGGCTCAATCCGCTGCACTACACAGCCCAGGAATACGTTGCACCATCGTCGGCGCCGAGCTGGAACAAGGGCACTCTGCAGTCCCGCCCCTCGGTGCTGCGCAGCTTTTCGGTCGCCGGCGAAGGCTCCTATTCAGTGATGTCGGGTGGCATGACCCGTGTCGGCGTCGAGCAAGACAGTCGCCTGATTTCAAACCAGATCGGTTCCCTCAGCAAGGATACCTGGGTACTGGCTTCGGAGCCCGAAAAACAGCTGACGCTGCAGGCCGGCCCCGGCGGCGAAAGCCTCAGCCAGATTCACCAGTACACCAACCTGCCAAGCCGAATGGTGGAAAACCTGTTCTGGATGGGGCGCTATTCGGAGCGCGCCGACGCCGCCATCCGCGTGCTGCGCACCGTGTTTGTCCAGCTCAACAGCGCGGTGATTCTGCCCAAGGGCGCAGACCGGCTGCTGCTACGGGCCGTTTCCGAAGTCACGCTGACCCTGCCCGGCTTTACCAAGGATAATCTGGACCTGCTGCGCAAGCCCGAACCCGAGCTGCTGTCGGTCATCAGTGATGCCCAGCGCGTCGGTAGCGTCAAGGCCTCGCTGATTGCCATGCTTAACTGTGCCGAAGAGGTCAAGGAGCTGCTGTCGGCCGATATACAGCGCATTATCAACGACATACGTGATGAGCTGAATGGCCTGGAAGACGCCGTGACCAAGGGCATGGCCTCGGCACCGGAAGAGACCCTGGATCCGCTGATCTCCGCCCTGCTCGCGCTCAGCGGCCTTTACCAGGACAGCATGTTCCGCGGCCTGGGGTGGCGCTTTTTGCAAATCGGCCGGCGACTTGAAAAAGCCCAGCAGATCGCCTCCTTGCTGCGCCACCTGCTGGTACCCGTCAATGTGGACCCCAGTGAGCCCCTGGCGCTGGAATCGGCGCTGCTGTCCACCGAGGCGCTCAACACCTACCGGCGCCGCTTCAGGGCCGAAACCAATATTATCAGCGGCCTCGGCCTGCTACTGATTGATCGCAGCAACCCTCGCTCGCTGATCTACCAGCTCGACAAGCTGTTCAAGGACCTGAGCGAGCTGCCCCATCGCAGCAAGGGGCCAGAACTGCCCCACACTCAGCGCCTTGTACTCGAAGTTTCGGCGGCGGTGCGCCTGGCGGACATGCGTGCCCTGGCAACGGTGGATGAAAAACTGCAAAGCCGCGTCCAGCTCGACAAGCTGCTGCAGCAGGTACAGCAGCGCCTGAATGAAACCGCCATAGCAGTGAGTGAAGACTTCTTCGATCACACCGGCGGCCCCCAGCAACTGGTGAATACCGGATGGAATGGCGAACTATGATCTACCGCATCCGACACCTGACCGAATACGAATACCAGCACCCGGTCAGCCTGTGCTACAACCTGGCCCACCTGCAGCCTCGCAACACCAGCTACCAGAGCTGCCTGAGCAGCAAGCTGCAGATCAACCCGATGCCGGCCTACAGTCGCAAGCGCAAGGACTATTTCGGCAACAATATCCTGCACTTCTCGATTGAGGAGCCTCACAAAAAGCTGTCGGTGGAAATCACCAGCGACATTCGCATCGACGAAGGCCGCGCCAGCCCGGAGCTGAATCTGGATCTGGGCAGCACCTGCGCCCAGGCGCTGGAAGCACTGCGGCAAAACCAGACAAAACCCACCCTGGAGGCACGCGAGTTCGTGCTCGACTCGCCAATGGTCAAGGTCATGGATGCACTGCGCGACTACGCCGCACCCTCCTTCGCCGCCGACCGGCCGCTGCTGTCAGCTGCCCGCGACCTCACCCACCGTATCTTTACCGACTTCACCTATGACCCGGCCTTCACTACCGTGGCCACGCCACTGTCGGATGTCCTCGAGCACCGCCGTGGCGTCTGTCAGGATTTTGCCCACCTGGCCATCGGCTGCCTGCGGGCACTGGGCTATCCCGCGCGCTATGTCAGCGGTTACCTCGAAACTCTGCCACCGCCAGGGCAAGTAAAACTTGTGGGTTCCGACGCCTCCCACGCCTGGTTCTCGCTCTATTCTCCGGACGAAGGCTGGTTCGAGTTCGACCCCACCAATGACAACATGCCCGCCGAACAGCACATCACCACCGCCTGGGGTCGGGATTACTCCGATGTCGCCCCGCTGCGCGGTGTACTGTTTGACGGCGGAAAGCCTCAGCCACCAAGGGTGGCGGTGGATGTGCAGCGCCTGGAGACCTGAAATGAAAACCGCGCCAGACCGCTGAAATCAGTATCGCGGCGCGGCGGTTATCTCCTAAAATGCGAGCCCCAGACTCTGCCGAGCCGCACCGTACCCAAAACCGGCGCCCGGCAGATGACCAATTTGTGATCACGAGGTTTTAGCCGATGCCCAAAGCATCTGAACTCAAGCGGGGCCATGTCGTTGAACTCAATGGCCATGTTTATGTGGTGCAGAATGTGGATGTGCGCAACCCCACGTCCCGAGGCGCAACCACCCTGTACAAGATCCGCTTCAACCTGCTGCCTGAAGGCGGCAAGCATGAAGTGACCTTCAGCGGTGATGACATCGTCAAGAACGTGTCGCTGGAACGGCGCAAGGTGTCCTACCTCTACCGCGAAGACGATCTCTACACCTTCATGGACCTGGAAGACTACAGCCAGTACAGCCTGAACGGCAGCAGCATAGAAAGCCAGCTGCCGTACCTGAGCGACGGGCTTGAAGGCATAATGGCATTGCTCATCGAAGGCGAAATCGTCACCATCGAATTACCGGCCACCGTTATCATGGAAGTAGCCGAATGCGTGCCCGGCATGCAGGCGGCCAGCGCCACCGGCCGCACCAAGCCCGCCATCCTGTCCAACGGGCTGGAACTGCAGGTGCCGGAATACATCAAGCAGGGCGAAAAGATCAAGATCAACACCGAAACCGGCAAGTTCATGACGCGCGCCTGATTTCGGCCCGACGACGTGGTTGCAGCGGTTCACCTCGAGTCAGCCACTGCAACCGACAACGACACTAAAGGGAGCTCCACTACCGATGCGAACCGTTACCAAAGCTATTATCCCTGTTGCCGGACTCGGCACCCGCGTTTTGCCCGCCAGCAAGGCCATTCCCAAGGAAATGCTGCCGGTCGGCGACAAGCCGGTCATCCAGCGCGTGGTCGAAGAAGCGGTGGCTGCGGGCATCACCCAGATCATTCTGGTGACACGCTCCGGCAAGGAAGCCATCGAAAACCACTTCGACGCCCACTACGAACTCGAAGCCCAGCTACAGATCAAGGGCAAGATTGCCGAGCTCGCATCCGTGCGCAATATCCAGCCCCCTGAAGTGGAAATCATTTCGGTACGCCAGCCCAGCGCTCAGGGACTTGGTCATGCGGTGCTTTGTGCTGCCGGCATTGTCGGTAACGAACCCTTCGCCGTGATGCTGCCGGATGTTCTGATCAACAACCCGGCCACTGACAGCGGCCACGTCGACATGGCTGGCATGATGGCAGCGTTCAGCCGAGCCGGCCATCCCCAGATCATGGTGGAGCCGGTCCCCCCCGAACACGCCGAACGTTATGGTATTGTCGACTGTGCCGGCGCCATCCTGAGCGGCGGCGATGCGCACCCGATCCAGGGCATGGTGGAAAAGCCCGCCCGAGGCACAGCCCCGTCGAACCTGGCGATTGTCGGCCGCTACATTCTGCCGGCGCGCATCATGGAACTGCTCAAAACCACGCCCACCGGTGCTGGCGGTGAAATTCAGCTGACCGATGCCATGGCGGCCCTGCTCAAGGAAACGCCGATGGAGGCGTACCACATGCAGGGCAAATCCTACGACTGCGGCAACAAGCTGGGCTACCTTCAGGCCAACATGGTGTACGGCCTGCAGAACCCGCAAACAGGCGCAGGCCTGCGCGAGTTTCTCAAGCAGCAGCTG